>JALZGN010000336.1 GCA_030861005.1 Actinomycetota bacterium | reverse complement strand
TGCAGGTTCCACTCGCCTCGGCCGTCAAGATCGGCGGCGAGCGCGCTTACCGCCTCCATCGGCGCGGCGTCGCCGTCGAGATGCCCAGGCGGCGCTCCACCGTGCACGATCTCACCGTCCTCCGGTTTGAGCCGCCCGACCTCGAGCTTGCGCTCCACGTCTCGAGCGGGACGTACGTCCGGGCGATCGCCGACGTCCTCGGCGGCCACTGTCTCGAGCTTCGGCGAACGGCGGTCGGCCCGTTTCGCGTCGAGGACGCGAACGAGGAGCGCATGCTCCCGCCACTCGCCGCCGTCTCCCACCTTCCCTCCCGTGAGCTCGACGAGCTCGAGACGGCGGCGGTCGCGAAGGGGCGGCCGGTCGAGACGACGGAGGACGGCCTCGTCGCGCTCACCCGCCGCGGGGAGCTCGTCGCGATCGCCCGCGCCGCCGGCGGGGCCGCCCGCCCGGAGACCGTCCTCGCGTGAACGTCCTCCGCTCTCCCGCCGACGCGGAGCCCGCCGAGCGGGCGGTCGCGATCGGGACGTTCGACGGCGTCCATCGGGGTCACCGCGCGGTGATCGAGGAGGCGATTCGCGCCGGCGCTCGCTCGGCCGTCGTCACGTTCGACCCGCACCCGCGCTCCGTTCTCGGGTACGAGGTCCAGCTCCTGACGTCGCTTGCGCGCCGGCTCGAGCTGATCGGCGAGCTCGGACCGGACGACGTCCTCGTCGTCTCGTTCACGCGCGAGCTCGCGCGCCTCACGCCGGAGGCGTTCGCCCACGCGGTGCTGCGCCCGCTCGGGGCGCGAGTCGTCGTCGCGGGCGAGGGGTTTCGCTTCGGCGCTGGCCGGCGCGGCGATCTCGAGCTGCTCGGCCGTCTCGGCTTCGAGGCGCGAACGGTCGACCTCGTCGGCGACGTCTCGTCGAGCCGCATCCGCGAGTTGCTGCGGGAGGGGAACATCGTCGCGGCCGCCCAGCTGCTCGGCCGGCCGCCCGAGGTCGAGGGTGTGGTGGTCGCGGGCGACCAGCGCGGGGGAACGCTCGGGTTTCCGACCGCGAACCTCTCTGTTTCGCCCGGCTTGCTCGTTCCCGCGTACGGGATCTACGCCGGCGAGGCGGTGTCGCCGCGCGGGCGGTACCGAACGGCCCTCTCGATCGGCGTCAACCCGCACTACGGCGGTGTCGAGCGACGCGTCGAGGCCTTCCTGCTCGACTTTCGCGGCGACCTCTACGGCGAGAACGTCCGTCTCGAGCTGTGGAGCCGTCTTCGCGAAGAGCGCGCGTTCGCGAGCGAGCAGGAGCTGGTCCGGCAGATCGCGCTCGACGTCGCGGCCGCCCGCGCCGCCTCGCCGCCGATCTGAGGACGGCCTTGCGCGCCGTAAAGTTTTTTCGAACCGCAAGGTTTACGCCGCTTTCGGCAACCTTCATGACATGGAAAGCCTCACGGTCCTCGTCACCGTCCAGTGCCGATCGTGCGCCAGGACGTACACGAAGCCGAAGGTCGGCGGCACGGTCAAGACGAATCCCGGCTGTCCCCGCTGCGGCTCGCTCGGCTGGATCCCGGTCGACGAGGGGATCATCGAAGGGGGCGGGCAGCCCCGCTACGTCGGGGGTCGGCCCCGAGTCCTCGCCTCCCTGCGAGGCTGACGCCGCCGAAGTAGTGATGGGGTGCGGCCCAGCGCCGCACGGTGAAGCCCTCGGCCTCGAGCGCCTCGACCACCTCGGCGGCGAACCCGGGCTCGAGGTGGACGACCGCGCCCGCAGGGTGGAGCCGCGCCCGCTCGACGGCTGCCTGCGGATCGAGCCCCTCGTCGAGGACTCCGGCGAGGACCTGCGTCAGCGCTCCCCGCAGCCGGGTGCCACCCGCGGCCCCGGCGACGCACACCAACCCCTCGGCGTCGAGCACAGCGGTCGGCGCCATCATGCTTTCCATCCGCGCTCCCGGCTCGAGCGGCCCCACGAGCAGGTCGGCCTCTCCCAGCATGCTGTTCAGGTGGACGTCGAGACCGGGGAGGAAGTCACCCGATCCGAGCCCGAGGCTCGTCGTGAGCGCGCAGCCGTTCCCGGCCGCGTCGACGACGGTCAGATTCGTCGTCTCGCCGCGGGCTTCGCCGCCGGCGAGCGCTCGAACGAGGGCGAGCG
>JALZGN010000335.1 GCA_030861005.1 Actinomycetota bacterium | reverse complement strand
GGCGACGGCGGTTCCCCGCGTGCGGCAAGCGCGTAACGTCGTCGAGGGATAGCGGAAGCCCGGAACGCTCGAACTGAATCGTGAAAAGTTCCACTCGCCTCCCTTCCCGTACGAGCAATCCACCGAGGTCCGCGTGGACGGAGCCAATGCTCGCTCGCATCCTGTCCTCGAAGGAAGGGGCCCAAACCGAACGCCCGCGGGCACGTGGGTGTCCCGGGACGACTTTCTTCTGATGCCGGGGGCGAGATTCGAACTCGCACGCCCCGAAGGGCAGAGGATTTTAAGTCCCCCGCGTCTACCGTTCCGCCACCCCGGCCGGCAGCGTCAGCGGCGTCCCGGTAAGCGGTTCACCATGCCTACCCCCCCGGCTCAAGTTGACTCGGGCGGTACGGCTCGGGTCCCCGGAAGCGATAGTCGTCCCGGAAGTCGCTGAACGCCTCCTCGTCGAACCGGCTGCAAATGGCCAGATGGCCTTTCTGTGGCTCCGCGTCCGCCGGGTCGACCTCCTGCTGCTCGTCCGTGATGGGGGTCTTCCTCCCCGTCCACGCGGCAATCGTGATCTTGTCGCGGAGTGGCTCAGCCTTCGGGTCGTTGGGAAGCGGCGAGACGACGATGCCGGTTGGATCCTGGTTCCACCACTGGACGATCTGATCGATCGTCCGCTGTGAGACGTCCTTGCCGTACTGGACGACGATGCCGCCGTGCTCGAGGTTGTGGATCAGGTGGCGCTCGGGAACCGGCTGCGAGTAGGCGTCGAAGATGGCCGGCGTTTCGTCGTGGTAGCCGCTCGTGGGCGGGAACGAGTTGTACTCGAAGCCTTTCGGCGGCTGCTGGCCGGCTCGTAGGTGGCGCTGCCCCTGCGCCGGGAACTCCTGTCGCCGGCAGATGCCGCCGTTTCCGGTCGCGCCACTCTCGTCCGCGCGCCCGGCGAGCGCGATCGCGGCGACGACGATGGCGCCGAGAACGAGGAGGACGCCCACGACGGCGGCGATCCAGATCCGCGTCCGCTGCGGCTTCCGGGAACCACTCCGTTGGGAATCACTCCGTTTTTTCGGCGCCTGGACGCGGCGCGGAGGTGCCGGCGTCCGGCTCTTCTTCGCCACGCCGGAACGGTAGCAACGTCGCGGGATCGCGAACCGCGAATGCGAGCACGTCGGGACGGTGGTAGTGGCCGGCCGGGTCGAAGCGCTGCCGCTCCTCGAAGAGCCGTGCCGGGTCGAGCTCGGCGTAGAGGATCCCCTCCGCGCCGTAGAGCGGACCCGCGAGGTACGCGCCGTCGGGGCCGAGGATTGCGCTCCCGCCTCGTCCGATCACCTCCACCCCTTTGAGGAGATCGCGGAGCGGGAAGTCGTCCGGGTAGCTCGCGGCTCGCTGAAAATGCGACGGGCTGACGACGAAGGAGCGCGACTCTCGCGCTAAATGGACGAGAGTCGCCTGCCACTCGTCGCCGTCGTCGGCCGTCGAGGCGAGGTAGATCTCGACTCCCGATTCGTAGAGCGCGAAGCGCGCGAGGGGCATGTAGTTCTCCCAGCAGATGAGGCCGCCGATCCGGCCGATCGTCGTCTCGACGGCCCGGAGGCCGCCGCCGTCGCCCGGGCCCCAGACGAGCCGCTCGTGGTTCGTCGGGACGAGCTTGCGATGACGGAGAACGAGCGAGCCGTCCGGCCCATAACCGAGCAGCGTGTTGTAGAGCGTCCCCGGCCGCGACTCGTCGAGCTCCGTGACGCCGGTGACGAGGACGACGCCGTTCTCCCGCGCCACGTCCGCGAGCGCGTCGGCCGCGGGCCCCGGGACGGCGACGGCCTCTTGCGCGAGGCGGGCGAACGCCGCCTTGGCGCGAGGATCCGCCCAGCCGGCGAGCGCCTTGGCCCAGACAGACGAGGGGTAGGCGGGGACGAACGCCTCGGGGAAGACGACCAGCGCCGCTCCTTCGCGCGCTGCCTCGGCGGTTCGCTCCGCGAGGCGTCCGATCGTTGCGTCACGATCGAGGATCACCGGTTCGGCCTGGACGCACGCGACGATGACCTTCTGGCGCACGCTTGGGGTTCTAGCGTACGCGCGTCGGGTCGGGCCAAATGGGGTACGTTCGGGCTGAGACGAGATAGGAGGGTGTCATGGGTTTCCTCGACAAGCTGATGGGGCGCGGCAAGCGCGCGGCCGGAGAGGCGATGGACTCGCCAAGCCTGCGCGAGGAGGGCCGCCACCAAGAGACTGCCGGCCGGGCGACCGAGGCCGCGGCGGCACACGAGGAGCAGGCGCAGGAGATGCGCGACCGCGCCGCTGAGGAGCGCGCCGAGCAGGAGCGGACGAACCTCTAGGCGTCCCCGACCGCTAGGCGTTCCCCGACGCTAACGGGGGTGTCGTCCGACGCCCCCGTTAGCGTCTGTCGGTCCATGGCCTACGCGCTCGCCATCCTCGTCCTCGCCGCGCTCGCGGCAGGCGGCGTGCTACTCGCTCGGCTCTTCCGCGTGGAGCTGACGCGCTTCCGCGCTGAGAACGGGGAGCAGCTCGCCGCTCTCGCGGAGGCGAGCGGAGCACAGCTGGCGGAGCGAAGCGCAGACGTCGACCGCCGACTCGCGGCCGTCGTCGAGACCATGGACCGCCGGCTCGCGGAGCTCGACACGAAGGTCGACCGGCGGCTCGAGAGCGCCTCGCAGACGTCGACCCGCATTCACGAGCGCCTCGGCAAGCTGGACGAGGCCACAGCGCAGATGAACGAGCGTGCGAGGGAGCTCTCCCGCCTCGAGCAGGCGCTCCGACCGCCCAAGGCGAGAGGCGGCTTCGGTGAGATCCTCCTCGCGAACCTGCTCGCCGACACGTTCCCGCGGGATCGCTACGCGCTCCAGCACGGTTTCCGAAGCGGCGAGCGCGTCGACGCCGCGATCCGCCTGGACCGCGCCCTCGTCCCCGTCGACGCGAAGTTCCCGCTCGACAACTTCCAGCGGATCGTCGAGGCGGACGCCGACGCCGAGCGCGAGCTCTACGTGAAGCAGTTCTGCCGGGACGTCAAGGCACACGTCGACGCGATCGCGGAGAAGTACATCCGGCCCGACGAGGGAACGTACGAGTTCGCGCTCATGTACCTCCCCGCCGAGGCGGTCTACTACGAGCTCGTCTGCAACCGGCTGGGCGGCTCCTCGAGCCCGCTTACGTACGCGCTCGAGCGACACGTGATCCCCGTCTCCCCATCGACGCTCCACGCGTACCTCCTCGTGCTCGTCCTCGGCTTCCGTGGCCTGCAGATCGAGGAGCACGCGCGTGAGGTGATGTCGTACGTCGCCGACCTGAATCGCGACTTCGATCGGTTCCGGACCGACTTCGACCTCGTCGGCCGCCACCTCGGAAACGCCGTCACGAAATACGGCGACTCCGAGAAGCGGCTCTCTCGCTTCGAGGCGAAGCTCGAGCGGGCGGTCGAGTCGGAGCTCGTTGCAGGCGACGCCGCAGCGTCAGCCGAGCGAGACGTCGACCAGACGGTGCAAGAGCTCCCGCGCGCCCTGGACGCCGCGTAGAAGGCTGCGCTTCCCGAGGCGCTTGGCGCCTTCGCCCGCAAGCGGGCGGCGGCCGGGAGCGTCAGAAGCGAAGCAGGGCGCCGATTCCCTCGACGGGATCGAGATCCTGCCCGTGCTGGGCGACCCGGACGGTTCCGCCGTGGACGAGCGTCTGGTGGACGGCCGCGTCGAGGCCCTTCTCGACCTGCTCCATTGGCGTCCCATCGAGCGGACAGGCGCCCTCCGTCGCGCTCGCACGCCCGCAAGCGGGGCAGCGCCAGGCGACGCGGTCGGCCCCGTCGCTCACGAGGAGCACGTCGACGCGAGCATCGGACGCCGCCTGCAGCGTGTCCTCCCACCCGGCCGCCGCGCGCCCCGACCGGCCGGTCTCCTCGCGCCAGCGCTCGAGAAGCTCTCGTTCGCGCTCGACCCGAGCCTGCTCGAGGATGGGCATCGCGAGCTCGAGGAGCTCGGGCGGGGAGGCGTGTGCCTCGCCTGCCGTCCAACCCGCGAGCGCGCTCGCGACGTGATGCGAGAGGTGGTCCGAGAATTCGGCCCAGCTCTCCTCGGGCGAGAAGACGACGACGTCGACGTTGCCGTGTGACCGCCGTACGAGCCGGTCGAGCTCGTCGGCGACGTCGCGCAGGTGGTCCGCGGCAAGCTCGTCGACGTGGCGTTGGTAGCGCGCCTGGGACCACCCACCTTGGTCATGGCGACGCGGCTGCTCGTCCGAGAGATTCGCCACCTCCTCGAGGCGTCCGGCCCGAAGCCGGTAAAAACGGCCCTGCTCGCGGCTGACGACGACGACGAGCGCACCGTCACCGCGACCGACCAGTGGCACGAGCGGGGCGAGGTACAGCCGTCGGTCGACCCACACCTCGTCGTCGACGGTCTCGATGAGGGGGATCGGACTCCAGACGTCGTCGAGGCTCGCCGAGAACACGGCGACGCCTCGCGCGCCGTCGCGCACGAACTCCCGCTCGAAGTAGCGGCGGATCCGGTCGAAGTCGGTCTTGAGCCCCGCTCGCTGCTCGTGAGTCAGCACGGCGCGGCTTGCCCCATCCGACCTCGAGGCGCCATCGAGGAGCGAGTTCAGCCGCGTGGCGGCGTCGCCGGAAGTCGGCGCAACGCTCGGGTCGAGGTTCAGGTACAAGCTGACCGCGCACCCCGAGCTCGCGGTGAACGCGGCCAGGTTTCGGAGCTCCTCCCACGTGACGGTTCTCGCCATACCCCTCGCTATCCTTGCCGCCGGGCCAGAAGCTACACGACGGAACAGCGGAGCCATCGCCATCGTTTTCAAAGATGAGGGCCTCCGCGCGGCCCCGTCGTGCGAAGAGAGGGAGAACGTGGAAAACGCGCCCAGGAAGCTCATCATCATCGGTGGAGGGCCGGCCGGCTACACGGCGGCGCTCTATGCGGCGCGCGCGAACCTGCAGCCGCTCGTGATCGAGGGCTTCGCATGGGGCGGGCAGCTCATGATCACAAGCGACGTCGAGAACTACCCCGGCTATCCGGAGGGTGTCCTCGGACCCCAGATGATGCAGGACTTCCGCGCCCAGGCCGGCCGCTTCGGCGCCGAGTTCGTCACCGACGACGTGACCCGCGTCGACTTCTCGGAGCGGCCGTTCCGCGTGTGGGTCGGCGACGAGGAGCACGTTGCGGAAGCGGTCATCGTCGCGACAGGCGCGGTCGCCCGAAAGCTCGGTCTCCCGTCCGAACAGCGACTCCAGGGACGGGGGGTCACGTACTGCGCCGTCTGCGACGCCGCCTTCTACCGCGAGAAGGAGGTGATCGTCGTCGGCGGCGGGGACTCGGCGATGGAGGAGGCGGTCTTCCTGACGAAGTTCGCGTCGAAGGTGACGGTCGTGCATCGCCGCGACTCGTTCCGGGCTTCGCCGATCATGGTCGACCGCGCTCGCGCGAACGAGAAGATCGCGTTCCTGCTCGACTCGGTGGTCGACGAGGTGGTTGGTGAAGAGAGCGTGCAGGCCGCCCGCGTGCGGAACGTGAGGACGGACGAGACCACGGAGATTCCGATCGACGGCCTCTTCGTCGCGATCGGTCACGACCCGGCGACCGACCTCTTCCGTGGGCAGCTCGAGATGGACGAGGCCGGCTACCTCGTGACCGAGGGCAAGACGACGACCACGAACGTGCCCGGCGTCTTCGCGGCCGGCGACGTGGTCGACCACGTGTACCGGCAGGCGATCACGGCAGCCGGAATGGGGTGCCAGGCAGCACTCGACGCCGAGCGGCTCCTGGCCGACGAGGAGGGCGGTCAGAGGGATCAGCTCGTCGCAGACGAAGCGCTCGCGACTCCGCAGAACTGGTAACCGGCCTCGTATCAAGCGAGCGCGGCTAGCATCGTCGCGGTGGCGTATTTCATCTGCCCGAACTGCAAGCGGCGCTCGATCGACGAGGACGGTCGCGAAGGGCTCACCCACCAGGCGGTCGGGTGCGCGAGCTGCGGCTTCGGGTTCCTGTTCGAGCTGATGGACGACTACTACCCGGGCCCAGCGACGGCGTTCGTCGTCTGCGATCGGAACGGTCGCGTCCTCGCCGCCGGTCGCGGCGTCTTCGAGCTCACCGGCTGGCCGGAACGCGAGCTGATCGGACGCCACGTGACGGAAGCGCTCGGCCTCGACGGCGCGACCGGACCGAGTCCCGCCGAGGTGGCGCTCGAGTGGGGCGTCCGCCGACTTGATCAGCAGGTCGCGCTCGCGACCCGGGCCGGCGTGCAGAAGGACGTTCGGGCGGACTTCTTTCCCGCGTACGACGAGGACGGCGGGCTCCTCGTCGCCATCTCACCGCGCTAGGGAATCCGCGGAGGTGTCGCCTGTTGCCCGGCGGCGCGGCGACGCCTGGAGAAGAGGATCAGTCAGACAGCCGGCCGTCGAGTCTTCGGCGTACGCTCTCGTCCTCGCCCCACTCCCGGAAGCGCGGCCGCCTCGGTCGCGGCCGTCCGCGAGACGAGGCGTGGTCCTCGCCGGCGTTGGTCAGCCGCCTTCCGTAGGAGAGCGACCACCGCGACGGGAGCCGCCGGAACCGTCGGCGTGGAGGGTCGGCTCGTTCCTCGACCTAGTTGCAGTCTGTTACTTGGCGGAGGTCGAGTCTTCCACGCGGCTCTTTTGCGCGGTCGGCCGCGAGACCCGGCTCGACGGGCAGAGGTCGTTCACGACGCAGCCGGCGCAGCGCGGCCGACGCGCGAGGCAGACCCGCCGTCCGTGCCAGATCAGGAGATGCGGGAAGCGCGCCCAGTCCTCGCGCGGGACGAGGCGCTCGAGGTCGAGCTCGATCTTCGCGGGATCTTCCCGGCGCGTGAACCCGAGCCGCTGCGAGAGCCGGCGAACGTGCGTGTCGACGACGATCCCCTGCGTCGCGCCCCGCTCGGCTGCGACGACGTTCGCGGTCTTGCGGCCGACGCCCGGGAGCCGGACGAGCTCGTCGAGGCGAGTGGGGACGGCGCCCCCGTATTCCTCGACCAGCATCCGCATGGCACCGCGGAGGTTTCGCGCTTTCGTCCGGAAGGTCCCGGTCGGCCGGATGTCCTGTTCGAGCTCCGCGAGCGGGACGGCCAGGTAGTCCTCGGGCCGGCGGTACTTCCGGAAGAGGCGCTCGGTGACTCGATTCACGGTCACGTCGGTCGTCTGCGCGGAAAGCATCACCGAGACGAGGAGCTCGAGATCGCTTCCGAAGCGAAGCGCGATCACTGCGTCCGGGTGCTCCGCGGCGAGCCGCTCGATGACGGGAGCGACGCGCGCCCGTCTCGGACCGACCCTCCGGCGCGCCTCGCGGACGTAGCTACGGGGGCCGCGCACCGATGTAGAGCCCGCGACCCATGAGCCCGTCGGGATCGTGCTCGACGCGCAAGTCGACGGCGGCGAGCGCGTGCACGTACTCGTCGTGCGTGAACACGCCGACCACGTGCCGCTCGCTGAAGTGCTCGACCTTCCCCGGCCGGGCGACGAGGTAGTGGAACTCGAGCTCTTGCTCGCGGGCGAGCGGCGGCGGCACGCTCATGCGCGCAATCTTGAGCTTCGGCTGATCGACGAAGACGGCGTGCAGCCGAGTCGGATCCCACTGCTCCGGAAGCACCCACGGCTCCACCAGGAGGACGCCCCCCGGCTCGAGGTGCCGCGCCATCGCCGCGACCGCGCGCTCGAGTCGCTCGACCGTCCGCACGTAGGCGATGCTCGAGAAGAGACAGACGACAGCGTCGAAGCGGCGGCCGAGGTCGAAGTCGGCCATGTCGGCCTGGCGGAGCTCGACGCCCGCCAGGCGCGCGCGCGCGACCGCGAGCATCTCCACATCGAGGTCGACGCCCGCGACGTCGTAGCGCGACGCCAGGCGCTCGAGGTGGGCACCCGTCCCGCAGGCGACGTCCAGCAGCGTCCGCGCGCCCGGCCGGCGCGCCTGCACGAGCTCGTGCACCCGCTCCGCCTCGGCCGCGAAATCCTTGAAGGTCATGTAAATCGCGTCGTAGATGCGCGCGGAGCGGGAGAACACGCCTACGCGGGCGCTGGGAGCCGCGGCCCGGCACAGACGACGTCGAGCGCCGGGCAGCCTGAGCACGCGAACTCGCTCGGAGTCGGCGGAAACTCCCCCGCGCGAATCGCTGCGACAGCCGCGGAGAGCTGCCGCTCGAGCTCCGGGATCTCGGTACGCCCGAACGCGGCCGTCACGGGTTCCTCAGGTCGCTCGAGAAAGACGTACGCGACCTCCACCTCGTCGGCGCCCGCTCGAAGTGCGGCGAGCGCGTAGACGACTCGCTGGAGCTCGTATTCGCCGGCGACCAGATCGGCGGGGGCGGCGTCTTCGAGCCTGTTCGTCTTGTAGTCGACGACGAGCGCGCGGCCGTCGGTGAGCCGGAAGGTGTCGAGACGGCCCTGAAGCAGAACCCCGTCGTGCAGGAACGCGAACGGGAGCTCGCGCCGCGTGCCGCGCTCGCTCGCGAGCCGCCGCGCTAGCGCGGAGCGCCGCCACGCGTCGACGAGCTCCTCGATCCGCACGAGGTCCTCCTCCGTCGCGGCCGGGTAGCGGGCGAGGACGCGTTCGCGCGTCTCGCCCGACGCCGCGTCGAGCTCGAGGAGGACGTGAACGGCGTCGCCGATCTCGGTCGCCGCGAGCCCGGTGTCCGCGCCCGGGACTGTCCCGGCGCCGTCCGCCGGCGAGAGGCCCGCGATGCGCTCCGCGTAGAAGCGGTAGGGACAGCGAGCGAAGAGCGCGAGCGCGCTGTACGAGAGGCGCCGCACGTCGAACGGTGCGGGCTCGGGAACGGGCGCGAGCGGCGGGAGCTCCGGAGCCGGCCGAGGGACGCCTCCGTTCGCGGGCGAGAAGAGCTGGAGCTGGGGCTCGGGGGACGGCGGCGCCTCGCCGGGAGCGGCGGGAGCGGGACGGTCGACGCGCACGAGGACGCGCGCATCGCCGCGGACGAGCTCGGCCGCGTCCGTGTCGGCGAGCTCCAGGGCCAGCCGACGGAGAATCCAATGGATAGGTGCCGGGTCGTCGCGCCGGCTCGCCGGGTCGACCGCACCCGAGATGATCAGGCGGTCGATCGCGCGCGTCATGCCAACGTAGAGGAGCCGGCGGTTCTCTGCCTGCTCCGCGCTCTCCTCAGCGGCGCGCATCTCGTCCCACCCGAACGCGCCGAGGCGGCGGCCGGTCGCCGGATCGACGACGCGAAAGCAAAAGCGCCCGTCGGGGAGGCAGAGGATCTCGTCCATGGCCGGTGAGGGTGGGATCCGCCCGGCGTCGGCGAGGACGACCACCTTGAACTCGAGGCCCTTCGCCGCGTGGACCGTCAGGAGCCGAACGGCGTCCGACCCCTCCTCCTCGGCGGCCGCCTCGACCTCCTTGGCACCGGCTGCCTCCTGGTCGCGGAGGAAGCGGACGAAGCCCTCGATGTCGGGGCCGCGGAGCGCTTCGTACGAGCGGGCGAGGCGGGCGAGCTTTCGGAGGTTCGCGTAGCGGCGGCGCCCGTCCCACTGCGCGAGCACGGCGAGGTCGTAGTCGTGCTCGACCAGGATCCGCTCGCAGAGGCCCTCGAGCCCGACCCGCCCGGCGACCTTCACCAGCCGTTCGTAGCGCTGCCGGAAAGCCTCGAAGAGCCGACGGTCGCGTGGTCCGAGGCCTGGCGGCAGCTCCCGCTCGAGGCCCGCGAAGAGCGGCCGCCGGCCTGCCGCCCGCCGCAGCAGGACGAGCGCGTCGTTCGACGCGCCGACGAACGGGGACGCGAGCACCGTGACGAGCGCCTCGTCGTCGTAGCGGTTCTGGAGGAGGCGCAGGTACGCCACGAGGTCGACGACCTGCTGCTGACCGAAGTACCCGCGGCCGGCGGTTCGGTACGTGGGGAGCCCCTCGGCTCGCAGCGCCTCCTCGTACCGCTCGGCGTCCGTCCCGGCCGCGAAGAGGAGCACGATCTCGCCGGACGCTGCCTCGCCCGAGTCGACGAGCTCCCGTACCCGGCGCGCGACGTGACGGGCTTCCGCAACCCGCCAGTGGACGTCGCCGCCGCGGTAGCTCTGCTTGTCCGTCACGAGCACCTCGACGCCAGGTCCGAAGAGCGGCTCCGGGAAGCGCGCCGCGGCGACGAGCGGCTCGAAGGCGGGGCCGAACTCGGTCCCGAAGAGGTAATTCACGACCGCGAGGATCTCCGGGCGCGACCGGTAGTTCTGCGTCAGGGCGAGGACGCCCGCGCTCGCGGCGCGGCGCTCGCGGAAGACCTCGACGTCCGCGTGGCGGAAGCGGTAGATCGACTGGAACTCGTCGCCGACGAAGAAGAGCTCCTCGCAGGCGAGGAGGTCGACGAGCTCGCACTGGAGTCGGTTCGTGTCCTGGAACTCGTCCACCATCACGGAGCGGAACCGCCACCGGGTCCGCTCGCGGACGGCCTCATTCGATCGGAGCAGATCGCGCGCGAGGAGCTGGAGGTCCTCGAAGTCGACGGCCGACTCGCGCGCCTTCGCCTCGCGGTAGGCGGCGTCGAGATCGCCGAGGAGCTCCTGCAGGAGGTCCCGGTCGCGGGCGGCGACCTCGTCGAGCGCGGCGGCCTCGACCGCGGCGAGCGCCTCGTGGTACGACGCCAGCCGCTCGGAGCGGCGGGAGACGCGGAGCTCGGAGAGGTCGAGCAGGCTCTCCGGCAAGAGCGCGCCGCCGTCCGCGGCGGCGACGAGCTCAAGCGCGCGCTCGATGGCGGCCCTCGCGTCGGCGTCGTCACCGCCGTGGGCGGCGAGCGT
>JALZGN010000333.1 GCA_030861005.1 Actinomycetota bacterium | reverse complement strand
GCGCTCGCCGGAGCGACCGTCGCCGTCGTCGCCGGTGTCGGGCTCGCGGGGCTTGCCGGCACGGTGCCCCTCTGGGTGCTCGCCGTCGGCCTCGCCGCCCTCGGCCTCGGCGCCGGCGAGGCGGCTGCGCTCGGCGTCCTCCTCGAGGCCGTCGGGAGGGAGCGGGCGGTGCGCGCGGTCGTCGTCTGGTCGCAGGTGTGGGCGGTGGGGTATCTCGCCGGGCCGGTCGTCGCGGGTGCGAGCGCGGACCTACTCGGGTTCGGCGGCGTCGGCCTCGTCCCGGTCGCCGGCGGCCTCGTCGTCCTCGCCGCGTCCCTGCGCCTCCCGCGCGGGCGCCTTCCCGAGCGCGCGCTCGGATAACGCTCTCACCGCTCAGGGTCGACCGCGTCGCCGACGCGAACGAGCCCCGGTCGCACGACGTCGGCATAGACGCCGAAGTCGATCGCCTTCCCGTCGCGGAGGCCCCGGTATTCCTTGATCGCGCGGAGTGTGTCGAAGTCGCGGACGCCCGTGTCCGGATTCCGGGTCGTCATCCGGCAGCGCGCGTCGTGGCTCGTCACGCGGAGGACGGCGGCGCCGATCCGGAGACGGCGGCCGATCCAGCTGTCCTCCTCGTGCGGCGCGCAGCCCGCGAGGTGGACGAGCATGCGAAACCGCCGGCCGTCGACCCGGTCCTCGCCCGCCTGACGTGCGAGCTCGGCGAGCGAGGCGTCGGAGAGGAGCGATACCGGCGAGTCGTCGAAGCCGCCGCCCGGATCGTCGGCGCGCACGAGGCGAACCGGCCGGCCGAGGAACGCGGAGAGCGCGCCGCTCCACGGCCCCTCGACGAGTCGGCCTCGGACCGGCCGGCTCCAGAAGGGGGTCAGCGTCGGGTCGCCGAGAGCGACGGCGTCGTCGAGGACGAGCCCGTCCGGAAACGTGAGCGCGAGGCGCTTGCCCTCGGCGTCGCATTCTGCCCGCACCCGGAAGAGGGGACCGTCGCGGGTGCCGTTCAGCAGCCGTCCGCGCTCGTCGACGAGGAAGAAGCGGCGGTTCTCGGGAACGCCCGTCCACCCGACGAAGACCTCCTCCGGATGGTCGAGGGCGAGCCCCTTGACGGGGGTGATCGCGAGCCGCGAGACGCTCGGCACCCCGGGAACGCTACTACTGCACCGCTGGCTCGAAGCGGAGCTTGTCGCGCGCGTCCCGGCCGGCAACCCTCGTCGGGTAGCTGCCGGTGAGGCACGCCCGGCAGAACGTTCTGCCAGGGCGCCGCGTCGCCGCCTCGAGACCTGCGAGCGAGAGGTACGCGAGGGACGTGGCGCCGATCAGCGTCCTCACGTGCGCAACACCGCCGCTCCCCGCGATCAGCTCCCGCTCGGTTGCCATGTCGACGCCGTAGAAACACGGCGAGACGACGGGCGGCGACGAGATGCGAACGTGGACCTCGAGCGCGCCGGCGTCGAAGAGCATCGCGACGATCTTCCGCGTCGTCGACCCTCGCACGATCGAGTCGTCGACGACGACCAGACGCTTGCCGGCGACCTCGGAGAGCGGGTTGAACTTCGTCTTGATGCCGAGCTCGCGCAGCGTCTGCTCGGGCTGGATGAACGTGCGCCCGACATAGCGGCTCTTGATCAGGCCCTCGCTGTAGGGAATCCCGCTCGCTCGGGCGTAGCCGATCGCGCTCGGCGTGCCGGAGTCGGGGACGGGGATGACGACGTCGGCCTCCGCGGGCGCTTCGCGCGCGAGGCGTTCCCCCATCCGCACGCGGGCGCGGTGGAGCTCGACCCCCCGGAGCTTCGAGTCTGGGCGCGCGAAGTAGATGAGCTCGAAGATGCAGAGAGCTCGCTCGCCCGCCTCGGCCGCCTCGCGCGACCGCACGCCGCCCTCGTCGACCACGATCAGCTCTCCGGGTTCGACCTCGCGGACGAAGTCGGCCCCGAGGAGGTCGAGGGCACAGGTCTCGGAGGCGATCACGTACCCCCGGTCCAGGGGGTCAGGGGGTGGGTGGTGGGATTCTCGGTCCAGGGGGTCAGGGGGTGCGTCGCGGGGTTCCTCGGGACCCGGCAGGCGGCCGAGGACGAGTGGGCGGATCCCGTGCGGATCGCGGAAGCCGAGCAGCTTGCCCTCGGCCAGGAGCGCGGCCGAGAACGCGCCCTCGAGCCTCGGCATCGCTCCTGCCACGGCTTCGGCGAGCGGACGCCCGTCGTGGGCGACGAGCGCTGCGATCGCCTCCGTGTCCGAGGTCGAGCTCAGCCGGATCGCGCCCCGCGCGAGCTCGGCTCTGAGCTCGGCCGCGTTCGTGAGGTTGCCGTTATGCGCGAGCGCCACAGTGCGCGCGCCACCGTGCTGGACGAGCGGCTGAGCGTTCGCCCACCTCGCCGAGCCCGTCGTCGAGTAGCGGCAGTGGCCGACCGCCGCCTGCCCGCGCAGGCCGCGGAGCTTCTCCTCCGAGAAGGCCTCCGCGACGAGCCCCATCTCGCGGAGCGCCGTGATGCGCGCGCCGTCCGAGACCGCGATCCCGGCCGACTCCTGGCCGCGGTGCTGGAGGGCCAGGAGTCCGAAGTAGGAGAGGCGGGCGACGTCTCGGCCGGGTGCATACACGCCGAGAACGCCGCACATCTCTAGTCCCCTTCCTGTCCCTCGTGCGCGGCACGGAGCTCGTCGAGCCCGACGCCGAGCACGCGGTCCCCCCGGACGACGCCGATTCTCCGGAGCGGGACGCCGTGGAGGCGCGACAAGCGCTCGGGCGGGCACGTGACTACCGCCTGGCCTCCTCCCTCCCCGAACCACGTGCGTGCGTCGGCCTCGAGGTGGATGTCTGCGCCGATCCCGGCGGCGAGCGCCGCCTCCGCGAGCGCGACGGCGAGCCCGCCTTCGGACGCGTCGTGCGCGCTCGAGAGGACCGGCGCGTGCGACCACAGGAAGCGGACGAGGAGCGCTTCGGCGACCAGGTCCGGCCGCGGCGGTCTTCCGGCCGGGCCGCCGAGGAAGCAGCCCTGGTACTCCGAACCGTCGAGCGAGAGGTCCGGGGAGCCGGCGACGAGGAC
This sequence comes from Actinomycetota bacterium, assembly GCA_030861005.1. Classification (GTDB taxonomy): domain Bacteria; phylum Actinomycetota; class Thermoleophilia; order Gaiellales; family Gaiellaceae; genus JALZFU01. The sequence continues at coordinate 17,494 of JALZGN010000333.1, read as the reverse complement.
GAGGTCGCCCTCGCGCCAGGAACCGGGGATACCTCGCACGTCCTCCACGAGGCCGATGCAGCCGACGGTCGCCGTCGGCCAGACGGCGCGTCCGCCCGTCTCGTTGTAGAGCGAGACGTTCCCCGAGACGACCGGGATGCCGAGCGCCTCGCAGGCGAGCGACATCCCCTCGATCGTCTCGACGAGGTCCCACGCGACCTCGCCCTTCTCGGGGTTGCCGAAGTTGAGGCAGTTCGTGATCGCGAGCGGCCGTCCGCCGGCGCACGCGACGTTGCGCGCTGCCTCGAGGACCGCGAGCGCGCCGCCCGCGCGCGGGTCGAGCGAAGCGAGGCGGGCGGCGGCGTCGAGGGAGACGGCGAGTCCGCGGAGCGAAGGACGAAGGCGAAGGACGGCGGCGTCGAGCCCTGGCCTGCGGACCGTGCGGGAGCCGACGAGATGGTCGAAGCGGCGGTAGATCGACGACCGGCTGCGAACGTTGGGAGAGGCGAGCAGGGCGAGGAGGTCCTCCGCCTCGGCGGGGATCGGGGGGTGCGGGATCGGCTCCGCGAGGGGACGAGGCCGCGTCGCAGGGCGGTACCGCGGCGCCTGCCCCGTCAGAGACGCCACGGGGATCGCGCCGACGAGCGTTTCCCGGAAGTACGCCCGGAGCTCGTGCGTCTCCGTCACCTCCGCGACGGCCGCGCACTCGATCTCCCAGCTAGCGCAGACCGCCTCCACGTCCTCGAGGCGATCGGGCGTCACGAGCGCGAGCATTCTCTCCTGGCTCTCGGAGACCATGATCTCGACGGGCGCGAGGTCGGGCTCGCGCAGAGGGACGCGGTCGAGATGGACGTCGACGCCCGTGCCGTGCGCCGACATCTCCGCGAGCGCCGAGGCGAGCCCCGCGGCGCCGAGATCCTGGAGCGACTCCACGAATCCGCGTTCGACGAGCGCGAGGGCGGCCTCGATCAGCTTCTTCCCGGTGAACGGGTCCCCGATCTGGATCGTCGGGCGCTTCTCGCCGTCCTCGCCCGAGAGCTCGCGGCTCGCGAGGACGCTCGCACCGCCGATGCCGTCCCGCCCCGTCGTCGCCCCGAAGAGAACGACGACGTTTCCGGGGCCGCTCGCGCATGCACGGGTGACGCGGTCTTTCGGGACGAGGCCGACGCACATCGCGTTGACGAGCGGGTTCGCGCCGTACGCCGCCTCGAAGAAGGTGTCTCCCCCGACGGTCGCGACGCCCGTGCAGTTGCCGTAATGGCCGATCCCCGCGACGGCCTGGCCGAACCTCCAGCGCGGCTTGCCGAAGCGGAGAGCGTCGAGCAGGGCGATCGGGCGCGCGCCCATCGCGACGACGTCACGGAGGATCCCGCCGACGCCGGTTGCGGCGCCCTGGAAGGGCTCGACCGCGGACGGATGGTTGTGACTCTCGACCTTGAAGGCGACCGCCTCGCCATCCCCGAGGTCGACGACCCCGGCGTTCTCTCCCGGGCCCTGGAGGACGCCGGCTCCTCGCGTCGGAAACCGGCGGAGGAGGAGCGCCGAGTGCTTGTACGCGCAGTGCTCGGACCAGAGGAGCGAGAAGACGACGAGCTCGAACTCGTTCGGCTCGCGCTCGAGCAGGGCGCGGATCCGCTCGGCCTCTCCGTCGGTCAGCCCGAGCTCGCGGTGAAGAGGAGGATCGGCTACCGTCGCCAGGCGGCCACCGTAGCCGCGCCCTCGGACGTCTCCGGCCGACGGGACGCGGCGCGACCGCGCTCGCTAGCCTGGGTCGGTGACCCGCCGGTACCTGACGCTCCTCCTTCTCGTCGCCGCGATCTGGGGTGCGTCGTTCATGTTCATCAAGGTCGCCGTCGCGGAGATGGATCCCGTCCCCGTGATGGCGCTCCGGCTCGCGCTCGCCGCGCTCTTCCTCGTCCCCTTCCTGCTTCTCCAGCACGGATTCGGCGGGACGACCGATCGGCTGCGCGCCGTCTCGGGCGGCGGCGCCGTCCTCGGTCTCGCGAACGCGGCCGTGCCATTCACGTTGATCGCATGGGGTGAGCAGCACGTCGACTCGGGGATCGCGGCGATCGCAAACGCGCCCGTACCGATCTTCGTCGCCCTCCTCGCGGTCAGGTTTCGGCCGACGGAGAGGGCACGAGGACTCCGGCTGGCGGGGATCCTCCTCGGCTTCGCGGGCGTCGGCGTCCTGGCCGGCTTCGAGCCCGAAGGGGGCTGGTGGGCCGTCGCGGGCACGCTCGCCGTCACGGGGGCCTCCCTCTGCTATGCCGCGTCGAACCTCTATGTGCAGAGCCGGTTCGAGCAGACGCAGCCGCTCGTCCTCGTGACGGCGTCGTCGATCGCCGGAGCGCTCGTCCTCGCGCCGCTCGCGCTCGTGCAGCTTCCCGACGCAACCCCGAGCCTAGGGGCGCTCGCATCGGTGGCAGCGCTCGGCATCGCCGGCACCGCCATTGCGACCATCCTCTACTTTCGCCTGCTCGCGTCCCACGGCGCCTCCCGCGCTTCGCTCGTCACGTATCTCGTTCCGCCGGTCGCGCTCGTCTACGGCGTCCTCGTCCTCGACGAGCGAATCGCGGCGAACGCGGTTGCGGGCCTCGCACTCATCCTCGGCGGCGTCGCGCTCGGGTCGGGTGCGATCCGCCTCCGGCGGCGCGGGGAAGCGGTTCCCGTCGCTCCGCACGCATGAGGGAGGCGCTCGAGCGAGACGGGGTCGCGCTCCGTCGAGCCGAGACCGAGGACGCGGACGCGATCTCGGCGCTTGCAAGCGACGAGAACGTCGAGCCGTTTCTCGCTGCCGCGAGGGCCCGCGATCGCGAGGCCATCCTCGTCGAGATCGAGCGCTCGCGCGCCGACCCGATGTCCCGCGGGCTCTTCGTGATCGAGTCGCGCCGGGAGGGCGGACCGGCGATCGGGGCCGTCGCCTTCGAGGTGTCGAACCGGCGGAGCCGGATCGCGCACCTGTACGGACTCATGCTGCAGCCCGCGTTTCGCGGCCGCGGCCTCGCGACCGCGGCCACGCGCCTCTTCACGGAACATCTCCTGCGCGATCTCGGCTTTCATCGCGTCGAGCTCGAGTGCTACGGCTTCAACGAGCGCGCGATCCGCCACTTCGAGCGAGCCGGTTTCGTTCGCGAGGGCGTCAAGCGAAAGGCGTACTGGCGTCGCGGCGAGTGGGTGGACGGCGTCCTCTTCGCGATCGTTCGCGAGGACCTCGAGGGAGAGGAAGCGGCGACCTTGCCCTAGGCGAGCACAGCGGCGCGCTCGCTCGCCGACCGGCAAACGGAGGTCAGCACGTCGAGCATCGCGAGGACGGCGACCGAGGCGCCGGAGACGCGGTGCGCCGCGAAGATGCGCCGCGCGAGCGGCCGGTTGGCCACGGGCCGAGCGGCGATGCCCTCCCGGAGGCTCGACGAGGCGAGGTCCGGCGCGAGCGCGACTGCCGCCTTCGCCGCGACGAGCCCCTGCCACACTCCGTGGTCGTCGCTTTCGAAGCCGATCTTCGGCTCGAATCCCGCGGCGCGACACGCCCGCACGACGAAGGGCTGACACGACGAGCGCCGGGTAGAGGTGATCCACACCTCGTCGCGGAGCTGCGAGAGGTCGACCGCGCGGCCGCGTGCGGCGCGGTGGGAAGCGGGCAGGAGCACGCGAATCGGGTCCTCGAGGAGGTCGGTGAACTCGACCGCGTCGTCTCGCGGAAAGGGGACGTAGTCGTACTCGAAGACGACGGCGAGATCGATCTCACCCGACTTGAGACGGTCGAGGCTGACGAGGGGATCGGCTTCGGTCAGGCGAAGGTCGACGTTGCCGTGGCGGCGACGAAACTCGACGATCGCCTCGGGCATCACGGTCGCGTAGGCAGAGGGGAACGAGGCAAGGCGCAGGATCCCTTCCCGCAACCCGGCTATCGCGTTTATCTCCGCTTCCGCCGCCTCGAGTCGGGCGAGGATCCCCTCCGCGTGGCGAACGAGCGCGCGCCCCGCCTCGGTCAGGCGGACGCTCCGCGGTCCGCGCTCGACGAGCTGAAGCGCCGTCTCCCGCTCGAGCGCGGCGATCTGCTGCGAGACGGCGGAGGGCGTGAACGAGAGCGCATGCGCCGCCGCCGCCATCGAGCCGCGCTCGGCGACCTCGCGCAACACGCGCATCCGGCGTACGTCGAGCATGAAGCCGGCCTTAACGCTAGCGCAAGCAACTTCAGTTGCGGTGATGTGAGGACGGTGGCACGTTGCGGGCGTGTCCTCCCTCCTGCGGCGTCTCGCGGTCCCGGCCTCGCTCGCCGCCATCCGGCTTCGCCATCGGATCGATCGCGCCCTCCTCGTAGCAGGAGGGATCGCCGCGGGCGCCGCCGCGCTCGGGCTGGTACTCGGCGGCGCGCTCGTCGCCGAGGACCGGAGCGCAAGCCGGACGTTCCATGAGCTCCCCGCGGGTGAGCGCGTGATTCACGTCGCTCACTTCGGCATCCCGACGGCGGGCGAATCGCACGAGTCTCTCGACTCGAGCGCGCGCCGTGCGCTCGCCGGCGTTTCTCCCAGCCGCCCGATTCGCGTCGTCGCCTACAAGCTGCTCAGGATCGACGCCGCGCCCGTTCGCCTCGCCGGCATCGATGACGCGTCGAGGTGGGTGCGGCTCGACCACGGCCGGTATCCCGAGACGTGCACGCCGCGGCGGTGCGAGGTCGTTCGGATCGAGGGCCGCGGCCGCGTCCCGTCCGCGCGCGGGATCCGCCTCGTCGTCGTCGGCAGCGGGAAACTCTCGTCCGCGCTTCCCTTCGCCCGTTTCGTCGAAGGGGCGGGAGCGGTGACGGGCGAGACGCCACGCGTCCGGGAACAACCGCCGTTCGTGCTCGCGAGTGGGACGTCGCCCGTCGCCTCTCTCCCGGCGCTCGCCGCCATCTACCGAAGCTACGGCTGGATCGTTCCGGTGACGAGGGAAGTCCACCCCTGGGAGATCGACGACTTCCTCTCCTCGGTCAGGCGGCTCGAGGCTACGCTCCGGGGCGAGTCGGAGGGCTTCGACGTGACGGCGCCGGTTCAAGAGCTGAGCGCCGCCTCCCACGCGGCCGGCGTGGCGAGCACACGTCTCCTCCTGATCGGCGGGCAGGCCGCGGCGTTGCTCCTGGCCTTCGCCGTGCTCGCCGCCGTCGCCCTCCGTCCCGACGTCGAGGCGACGACTCGCAGGCTCGTCTCCTTCGGGGCTCGCCGTTCGCAGCTCCTCGTCCTCTCTGCCGTCGAGACCGCAGCGCTCGCCCTCGTGGGCACGGCGGTCGGCTGGGGTCTCGCGGCTGTCGGGGTGGGACTGGTGGCGGAGGAAGCGGGCTCGCCGCCGCGTGCGATCGTCACGCACTCGCTCGTGTCGGAGCCCGGCGCGGTGGCAGCCGTCGCCGTCGCGTTCGTCGCCGCGGGGGTCCTCCTCGTTGCGCTCCGCGCTCCCGCGCTCGAGCTACGCGGCCTTTCCGTCTCCGCGGCCGACGTCGCGGCGCTCGGAGCGATCGTCGCGATCGCCGTGGCGTTCATGCGCGGGAACGTCGACGCCGCCTCGATTGCCTCCGAAGGCGGCACCGGCGCGATCCTCCTTCTCCTTCCCGGCCTCGCAGCCCTCGTCGCGGCGGTCGCCTGCGCGCGTGCCCTGACCCCAGCGCTCCGCGTCCTCGGACGTCTGGGCGAGAGAGGCGGCGTGTCGGTGCGAATCGCGGCGCTCTCGCTCGCGCGTCATCCCGGCCGGGGGGTCGTCGCGGTCACGTTCGTCGTCGTCAGCGTTGCGCTCGGCGTCTTCGCGATCGTCTATCACGCGACCCTGTCCGCCGGCCTCGACAGCCACGTCGACTACGAATTCCCGGCCGATTTCCTGATCTCGGAGAACCTCGCGCCGGATGCCCTCGTCCCTCCGCTCGCCGCTGCGCCGCTCGCCCGCTACCGCGACGTCGGTGCGAGCGTCCGCCCGATCGTGCGGCGCTCGGGGAGCGTCAGCACGCTCGCGCGCACTGAGCAGCTCACCTTTCTCGGCGTCCCCGCGCGCGGCCTCGCCGGAATTGCCGGGTGGCGGGACGACTTCGCGGACGTCGGCCTGGACGAGCTCGCTCGCCGGATCGCCCCGCCCGGGCCGGTCAGGCTGCAGGGGCCGCTGCTCCCCCCCGACGCCGTTCGCCTGCAGGTGCCGTTCGACGAGAGGTCTGGCGACGACGTCACGTTGACGGCCGACCTCCTCACCGCGAAAGGGAGGTTCGTCGAGCTCCGACTCGGCACCCTCTCAGGCAGGACCGGCGTACTGTCGCCGCGAGTGCCGGCCGGGCTGCGCGGCGCGCGCATCCTCGGAGTTACGTTCGGCCGGGTCCTCGGCGTCGAGGGCCACGCCCAGGGGAACGTCCCCGTCCTCTCGGGGCTCGTTCGCCTGGAGCGGATGAGGAGCGTCCGGCGCTCCGGGCGGGCGGTTCCGGTCGGACGCTACGACGACTGGATCGAGGTCGACGCTCGCTACGCACGCATGAAGGCGGGCGCCGCCGTCGTCGCTTACAACGTAACGAGCGAGACGGGCACCCGCCTGCGACCGCGCCAGCCCGTCGACGCGAAGCCGCTTCCCGTCATCGCCTCGCCCGCCGTCGCCGCTCTCGCCGGTTCCGACGGGATCGTCCGGCTGCGGCTGATCAGCGTGGTCGTCGAGACGAAGGTCGTCGGCGTCGCGAAGGCGTTTCCCTCGCTCTCCGACGACTTCCTCGTCGCCGATACGTCGCTGCTCTCGACCGCCCTCAACAGCGATGTTCCGGGTACCGGCATGCCGAACGAGATCTGGCTTTCCGCCCCCCCGGATCGCGTCCCGGACGTCGCGCGAGCGCTTGCGCGGCCGCCGTTCGCGGTTCTCGCCGTCCGCTCCAAGGCTGCCTACGCCGAAGCCGTCCGCGACGACCCGCTCGCGCGCGGCTCGCTCGTCACGACCGCGGCCGCCGCCGTCGTCGCGCTCGCGCTTTCCGTCGTCGGACTCGTGCTCCTGCTCTTCGCCGACCTTCGGGACGACCGCAGCGAGCTCTTCGACCTCGAAGCCCAGGGTGCTGCGCCGGCAGCGCTCCGGCGCCATCTCCGTCTCCGCGTCTTCCTCGTCGCGTCGGTCGGGATCGCGGGCGGGCTCCTCGCCGGACTCGTCCTGAGCGCGCTCGTCGTGGATCTCGTGACGCTGACGGCGGCGGTCGCCGCCGCCGAGCCGCCGCTTCTCCTTCGGATCGAGTGGTCTCAGCTCGCGCTCGCGCTCGCGGCGTACGTCGCGCTCGTCGCGCTCGTCGTCGCGCTCGTCACGGCGAATGCGTTCCGGCGCGCGCTGCCTGAGCGAGCGGCTGCGGTGTGATGGCCGCCGCGGCGATCGACGCTCGCGACGTCTTCCGCGTGTACTCGACGCCGGAGGGCGACAGCGCGGCCCTCCAGGGGCTCGACCTCTCCGTCGGCGAGGGTGAGGTCGTGGTCGTTCTCGGCCCGAGCGGGTCGGGAAAGTCGACGCTCCTCCGTCTCCTCGCGGGACACGATCGTCCCTCAGCCGGGACGGTGCGCGTGTTCGGAGTCGACCTCGGCAATCTCTCCGGCCGGGGCCTCGCCCGCTACCGCGCGCACGTCCTCGGCTACGTCGACCAGCACTACTCGCGCTCGCTCGACCCCGACCTCTCGGCGCGGCAGCTCGTCGGCCTCCAACTCGCGCTGGCGGGGATTTCGACGCGCGCGCGCAACCGGCGTGCCGACGAGCTGCTCGAGCGCGTCGGCCTGGGAGGGCGTCGAGACGCGAAACCACGGGAGCTGTCGGGCGGAGAGCAGCAGCGGATCGCCGTCTGCGCCGCCCTGGCACATCGGCCGAAGCTCCTCCTCGCGGACGAGCCGACCGGCGAGCTGGACGCGGCGACGGCGAGGCGGGTCTACGACCTTCTCGGCGAGCTGGCGCGAGAGCACGGATGCACGACCGTGGTCGTGAGCCACGATCTCGACTCGATCTCGATCGCGGATCGCGTCGTCCGGATCCGGGACGGCCGGGTGAGCGGTGCGATCGCCGCCGGGAGCCGAGAGGAGGCGATCGTGGTCGGACGCGGCGGGTGGCTCCGGCTCCCGGAAGAGCTGCTCGCGCGCGCGGGGATCGGAACGCTCGCGAGCGCTCGCATCGCGAACCGCGAGATCGTCGTCTCTCCTGCAGCGCATCCCGACCCGGCGGCGCGCGCAGACGAAGGCGGGAGCGGCGCGGGCGACCTACCGGCGCTCTCGACGGCGGGGAGACGGCCTTCGGGACGCGTCGCGGAGATTCGGGGGGCGACGAAGGCTTTCGGCGCCGGAGCCCAGAGGAGAACGGTGTTCGACGGCCTCGACGCGACGTTCGACGGTGGGAAGTTCGTCGTCGTCACCGGCCCGTCGGGATCGGGAAAGACGACGCTTCTTCACCTTCTCGCCGGCCTCGACGATCCCGACGAGGGCGAGGTGATCGTGTGCGGAAAATCACTCGGGTCGTTGGACAGGAGCTCGCGTGCCGGGTTCCGTCGGGAGAATCTCGCCCTCGTGCGACAGCACGCGGATCTCGTCCCGTTCCTGAGCTCGCGGGAGAACGTCGAGCTCGCTCTCGCCATCCGCGGCGTGTCCGATCCCGAGGCGCCCGAGCGCGCTGTCGCCGCGCTCGAGGCCGTGGGTCTTCGCGCGCGGGTCCACCAGCGCGTCTCGCGCCTGTCGGCGGGCGAGCGCCAGCGCGTCTCCGTCGCGCGCGCTCTCGCCTCGTCGCCGGTGCTCTTGCTCGCGGACGAGCCGACCGCTCGCCTCGACGAAGCCAACGCGGTCGCCCTCGCCTCGCTGTTCTCGCGCCTCGCGACCGAGGTCGCCCTCGCAGTCGTCTGCGCCACTCACGACCCGCTCCTGATCGAGCAGGCAGACGACGAGTTCCCGATGCCCGGCGCTCCGCGCACGCGAGCGATCTCCGACGCGGGCGGCCTCGCCCGCTCCGCCGCCGCCTCTCGCGGCGGGTAGGAGACGGGATGTGGGCGACCGTTAGCGCGCGCGGGCCAACACGAAGAGCTGCGCGTCCTGGACGGCGACGGTCGGGTCGGCCGGCGGGGTCGTCGGCGGATGCGCCTGGACGTCGGAAAGCCACGTGTCAGCGCCGAAGAGCGCTGACGCGTCGACGACTCCGCTCGACTCCCACACGCCGGGGCGGACCGGGATGCCGTCGCGTCCGGGCGGGTTCAGCTCCGCGACCCGCGTCGCGCTCGACGCGACGACGCCGGCGCCTCCCTTCGGCCCTTTGCCGAGGCGGAAGCGCCAGATCGAGCCGTCGCGCCCCTTTGCCGCCATGACCGCGCGGCTCTCCCTCGTGCCATCCTCGTTGACCATCAGATACCGGTCGCTCGCGTCGATGTTGTCGGGGCTGATCGCGATGTCACCACCACGAGCGACGACCCGGTCGGCGTTGTAGACGATCGTAAGGGTCGCGGGCTTGAGCGGGTTTCCCGGATGGAGGTGGAGCGAGTAGAGGCGCCCGAGCTCGTTCACGCCCTCCGCCGAGCCGCTCGAAGAGCCCGTCGTCACGAACAGGAACTCGTTCCGATCATTCGGATTGAACGCGCCATCCTCGGGGCGCACGAACGTCATCGCGCCGGCGGCGTCGCTCGCCGCCTCGAGCTCGACATCGGTGAGCGTGTCCGCGTTCGGGATCGCGACCCACTCGCCCGTGACCGAGCCCGTGACGAAGGCTCGCTCGCTGTTCCGCGCCGGGTCGAGCGAGCGGAAGACGTAGAGCGTGCCGCCGACCAGCCCGTTGCGCTCGAGAACCGATGCCTTCGCCGACCGGTGCTTCTTCCCGACGTACATGTAGAGCTGGTTGTCCAGCGTGCTCGGGCCGTCCTCGGTGGGGAAGATGACCGTGCGCGCGCCTCGGCGCCGCTGCACGACCGTGTTCTCCTTGGGGAAGTGGCCGAGATCCGGGAGCGAGTGCAGCTCGTCGCCGAAGATGGCGACGGAGACGCCGCCCATGCCGTCGAACGTGTCTGCGGCTTCCGCTTCCTCCTCGTTCGTGAGGTAGATCCAGCGGTCGAACCCGTTCGCTCGTCCGGCGAGAAACCCCGAGCAGAAACGGGCGAGCGCCGGCGTCGCGTTCGTGGCGTCGGCGGCGGGGCCGACGAACGCGTCCCGGTCGAAGACCCACTCGTATGCCCGCTTGCCGGCGATCGGATCCCCGTCAGCGTCGAGGATCCATTCAGACACGAACGCCCCTCGATTCTTCGGTCCGCCGACGATGGGCTCGGACAGCGTCGCGCTCTCCAGCTCGTGGTTCATGAAGACGGTGCTCGTTCCGTCGCCGTTTGGATGGGCGCCGAGGCCGTCCGGGATCCCGACCATCCGGTACTGCTCGCCGGAGTCGCCACCGAGGAGCGGCACCCTGTCGTCGACGCTGAGGACGGGTCTCGTCGTGTACTCGCCTCCGACCGGCTGGATGTACGGCTTGACCGCCGTCGCGCCGGGCAGCACCGCGGCGAGCGACGCCGACGCGACGATCGCGGCGGCGAAGGTGAGAGCGCGTTGCCTCATTGTCTTGGCCTCCCCGAGTTCGAGTGCGGCGCGAGTCTACGCGGAAATCGAGCCGATCGGGCGGAGGCTCGCTGGACGAGACGAGGAAGCGGCCTGTCGGCGGGGCGATCTCTTCGAACTCTTTTTTTGCTGCAAGACGCGAGCGTCTCGGCGCATTCGTTCGCACCCCTGTAACCCGCCGCGCGCTACGTTGCGGCCGATGGCGGCACGCGCGGCGACACCGTGGGGCGAGGCTACGATCGTCGAGGAGTTGACGCTGCCGCAACGCGCGGGCGACAGGGAGTTCACCTCGCTCGTCCAGCTCCTCGAGGACGAGAGCGGGGAGCGTTTCGTTCGCTTTGCCTACGCGACCGGCGGGACCGCCCGGCGGGGACCGGTGACACTGCGGGCGGCCGACGTCGAGCGCCTTCGCGAGGGCCTCGGCGAGCGGCCGCGACTTGCGGATGCCCTCGCATTCACCGGCGCCGGATCTCGAGGAGGTGGTCGCGAGGGTCGAGACAGATGACGAGAGGGAACCGAAGGCGGCCGCCGTGGCGAGGGAAGCCGGCTGGCCTTCGCGAGATCAGGCGGCGGCGAAGAAGCGTTCGCGAACCGCGTCGACGAGGGACGCGAGGACGAGCGCGCCGTCCCCCGAGCCGAGGAGCGGGTCGACAGCATGCTCGGGGTGCGGCATCACTCCCATCACGTTGCCCTCCTCGTTCACGAGCCCTGCGACGTCGGCGATCGATCCGTTCGGGTTGTCGCCTGCCTCGTAGCGGAGCACGACCTGGCGTTGCCGCTCGACCTCGGCGAGGAGCTCGGGCGGTGCGAACCACGAGCCCTGCCCGTGCTTTACGGGGAGCGTGAGGCGGTCGCCGGGCTGAGAGCGAGCGGTGAACGGCGTGTCCGAGCGCTCCACGCGGACGTCGACATCCCGGCAGACGAAGGAGAGAGAGGCGTTCGGCCGCAGTGTCCCGGGGAGGAGGCCGGCCTCGCACAGGATCTGAAAGCCGTTGCAGATCCCGAGCACGAGGCCGCCGTCCGCCGCGAACGCTGCCACGGCTTGCATCGCGGGCGCGAAGCGGGCGATCGCGCCCGCGCGCAGGTAGTCGCCGTACGAGAAGCCGCCGGGGAGGACGACCGCGGCCGCGCGCGGAAGCTCGCGCTCGGCGTGCCACACCATCGTCGGCGCGGCGCCGAGAGCCGCGAGCGCCCAGGCAGCGTCGGCATCGTCGTTCGAGCCGGGGAAGACCACGATCGCGACGCGCGGGCGCACCTCCGCCTCGATCACGACGTCTCGAGCTCGATCTCGTAGCTCTCGACCAGCGGATTCGCGAGCAACTGCTCGCACACGCGCTCGATCTCGGCGCGCGCTCCGCTTCCGCTCGCGCTCTCGAGCTCGAGGTCGATCACGCGCCCCACGCGCGCCTGTGAGACGGGGAAGCCGAGCTGGCGAAGCGCGCCCTCGACCGCCTGCCCCTGCGGGTCGAGGATGCCGTGCTTCGGGCGGACGAGGACAGTTGCCCTCATCGCGTCACCGCGGCGGGGTCGGCGACGTACTCGTCGAACGGCACCTCCGTCAGGCGCTCGAACGCCTCGACGTAGCGAGCTCGCGTGCCGGCGACGACCTCGTTGGGAAGCTCGGGGCCCGGCGCCGTCTTCTCCCATCCGAGCGCCTCGCAGTAGTCGCGGACGTACTGCTTGTCGAACGAGGGCTGTGGCCGGCCCGGCTCGTGCGCGTCCGCCGGCCAGAAGCGCGACGAGTCGGGGGTGAGCGCCTCGTCGGCCAGAACGAGGCGTCCTTCCTCGTCCAGCCCGAACTCGAACTTCGTGTCGGCGACGATGATCCCGCGCTCAGCCGCGTGCTCCGAGGCGAAGGCGTACAGCTCGAGCGAGATGCGCTCCACCTCGTCGAGTCGCGCGTCGCCGACGAGGTCGGCGGCGCGCTCGCGGTCGATGTTCTCGTCGTGGCCGGAGGTCGCCTTCGTCGCCGGCGTGAAGATCGGAGTCGGCAGCTTCTCCGACTCGCGCAGGCGGGGCGACAGCCGGTGCCCGCAGACCGTTCCCGTCCGGCGGTAGTCGCTCCAGCCCGAGCCCGCGAGGTAGCCGCGGACGACGCACTCGATCGGGAGCATCCGGAGCCGCCTCACCTCGCTCGAGCGGCCGTCGTCCCGCACGCCGAGAAGGTGGTTCGGCACGAGCGTCCGCGTGCGCGCGAACCAGAACGCGGAGAGCCCGGTGAGAAGGCGGCCCTTGTCGGGGATCTCGGTCGGTAGCACCACGTCGAAGGTCGAGATCCGGTCGCTCGCGACGAGAAGCAGGCGCTCGTCGTCCAGCTCGAAGATCTCACGGACCTTCCCGCTTGCGAGGTGGACGGTCGCGTCAGGCATGCACGAGGTCCTCGCTACGCGGGAGGGCGGCCAGGCGCTCGAAGAGGACGTCGACGTGTCGGAGCGCGTCGCTCAGGTCGAAGGCGTCGGCGAGCGCCGCCGCGTCGACTCGCGCCCGAATCTCCTCGTCGGACTCGACGAGCGCTCGGAAGTCGCGCTCCTCGTCCCACGCGCGCAGGGCGTTCCGCTGCACGAGCCGGTATGCCTCGTCGCGGGCGGCGCCGGCCGAGACGAGCGCGAGCAGGACGCGCTGGCTGAAGACGAGCCCGTGCGAGCTCTCGAGATTTCGCCGCATCCGGCGCGCGTCAACGACGAGCCCCTCGACGAGCCAGGCGAAGCGGGCGAGCATGTAGTCGAGGGCGAGGAAAGCGTCGGGGAGGACGACCCGCTCCGCGCTCGAGTGCGAGATGTCGCGCTCGTGCCAGAGCGCCACGTTCTCGAGGCCGACGGTCGCCGTCGAGCGGACGACGCGTGCGAGCCCGCAGAGCCGCTCCGCGACGACGGGGTTCCGCTTGTGCGGCATCGCCGACGAGCCCTTCTGGCCGGCGCGGAACGGCTCCTGCACCTCTCGCACCTCCGTGCGCGCGAGGTGTCGAACTTCGAGCGCGAAACGCTCGAGCGAGGTCGCGGAGAGCGCGAGGGCGCAGAGGAGCTCGGCGTGGCGGTCGCGCGGCACGACCTGGGTCGCGACGGGCTCGACCGCGAGCCCGAGGCGGTCGCACGCGATCCGCTCGACCTCGGGGTCGCCGCCTCCGTACGTGCCTACGGCGCCCGCCAGCTTGCCGACGCGCATGCCGTCGAGCGCGTGGACGAGGCGAGCGCGCGCGCGCTCGAGCTCGAACGCCCAGCCTGCGAGCTTCGCGCCGAACGTGGTCGGCTCGGCATGGACCCCGTGCGTTCGCCCGACCATGACCGTGTCGCGGTGCTCCTCGGCTCGCGCGACGACGGCCGCGAGCGAACGGTCGAGACCGTCGAGGAGGAGCGCGCCCGCGTCGCGCACCTGGAGCGCGAGCGCGGTGTCGAGGACGTCGGAGGACGTGAGCCCGTAGTGGAACCAGCGCCCGGATGGCCCCAGTCTCTCCGCGACGGCGTCGACGAAGGCCGCGACGTCGTGCTGCGTCCGCTCCTCCAGCTCGGCGATTCGCCCGGGCGGCGGCGGCACGATCTCCCGCCGGATCTCCTCGACGGCCTCGCGCGGGATCGCGCCGACCTGGGCCCACGCTGCGAGCGCCGCGAGCTCGACCTCGAGCCACCGCTCGATCCTGCCCTCGTCCGACCAGATCGCCTTCATGGCCGGGCGGCAGTAGCGCTCGATCACGCGGCCGATTGTAGAGAGGGGGGAGGAGGGCGTCTCAGAGCTCGGGCGCGGGGCGGCGGGTGGCGCCGCCGGGATAGCCGCCACCCTGGGCGAGGATCTTCGCCGCGAGGATGGCGGCGTTGCGCGCGCCGTCGAGCGACACGCAGGCGACGGGAACGCCGGGCGGCATCTGGACGATCGCGAGGATCGCGTCGAGGCCGCCGCCGGCGCTCTTGGCGGAGCGAAGCGGGACGCCGATCACCGGAAGCTCGGTATAGGCGGCGACGGCACCGGGGAGCGCCGCCGACATCCCGGCGGCGGCGATGATCACCCTGACGCCGCGCAGAGCGGCGGTCGAGGCGTACTCGGCGACCCCCCTCGGATCGCGGTGCGCCGAGAGGACGCGAAGCTCGTAGGAGATTGCGCGCTCCCCGAGCTCCTCGATCGCCGGCTCGATCGCCTCGCGGTCCGACTCGGACCCGATCAGGATTCCGACGAGCGGTCCCGCCGCCTCGAACTCCTCGATCACGGGGAGGGGCGCGACGGCCGGATCCTCGAGATGATGCTCAGCGTGCGACAGCCGCGCTCCTCTCTCCGATGTCGCTCCGATACTGCGCCCCGGGAAAGTCGATTCGCTCGACCGCCTCGTACGCGCGCTCGCTCGCCGCGGCCACCGTTGCGCCGAGGCCGGTGACGTCGAGGACGCGGCCTCCCGCGCTCACGAGGGCACCGCCGCGAAGAGCGGTGCCGGCGTGGAAGACGAGCGCGCCCGCGCGCTCGGCGGCGTCGACGCCGTCGATCTCGACTCCGGCTCCGCCCGCATCGGGGTAAGCGGAAGAGGCGAGGACGACGGTGACCGCAGCCTCGTCGGCGACGGCGAGCTCGACGCCGTCGAGGCGAGCCGAGGAGGCGGCCGCGAGCGCGGGGAGGAGGTCGCCCTCGAGGCGAGGCAGGATCGCCTGCGTCTCCGGGTCTCCGAACCGGCAGTTGAACTCGAGCACGCGCGGGCCCTCGTCGGTGAGCATGAGGCCCGCGTAGAGAACGCCCACGAACGGGGTGCCCCGCCGGGCGAGCTCGGCGAGCACCGGCCGGTGGATGCGGTCGACGAGCTCCTCCGTCGCGCCGCGCCCGACCGACGTGACCGGAGAGTAGGCGCCCATTCCACCGGTGTTCGGGCCCTGGTCGCCGTCGCGCAGGCGCTTGAAGTCCTGTGCGGCGGGGAGCGCCACCGCCTCGCGCCCGGCGGCGAGCGCGAGAACGGAGAGCTCCTCGCCCTCGAGGAGCTTCTCGACCACGACGCCCGCCCCGTACGCGTGCGCTCGGAGCAGAGCCTCGTCCGCCTCGGCCTGACTTCGGCACACGAAGACGCCCTTCCCGCCGGCCAGGCCGTCGGCCTTGACGACGCACGGCGCCCGTGCCTCGGCGAGGTCCGGCGCCGTCGGAATCCCCGCCCCTCTCATCACCTCCTTGGCGAACGACTTGGAGCCTTCGATCCGCGCCGCGTCGGCCCCGGGACCGAAGACCGCGAAGCCGCGGTGCCGAAGCGCGTCGGCGACGCCGGCGACGAGCGGGGCCTCCGGTCCGACGACGACGAGGTCGATCGCGAGCTGGAGGCAGAGCGCGAGGAGCCCGTCTCCGTCGACGCTGCTCACCGGATGGCAGTGGGCGACCCCGGCGATGCCCGGGTTTCCCGGCGCCGCGTGCAGCTCGCCAATCTCGGTGCTCCGGGCGATCTTCCACGCGAGCGCGTGCTCTCTTCCGCCCGACCCGACGACGAGGACGTTCACGGGCGCGAGTGTAGAGACGGGCTCGGGCGTTTCAAACAGCGGCGCCGCGCGTAGACATATGGGCGTGCGAGACCCTGGACTCGACCGTCACCAGTGGGAAAGCGAATGGCAGCAGCTCGAGCCGCTCCTCGAGGACGCGCCGGCCGAGGCGCTCCCGGAGCTCGCCGACCTGGTCGAGCGCATGCTGGTCGAGCTCGAGATCCCGATTCACGACGACGTCGCCGACGACGGGATCGAGCCGGAGCTCGTTCGCGACTTCCAGGAGGCGAGGCGGATCAGCGACCTCGTCGACCGGGGCGAGGACGTCTCTCCGGGTGACATCGGCGAGGCCATCCACTCGTGCCGGCGGATCTACGAGTCCTTGATCAACGAGCTTCGAACCTAGACTCGCTTCGCGCTCGAGCAGGCGCTCCGGCCCGCGCTCACCGAGAATCCGCCGAGCAGAAGCAGACGGCGCGCGGAGTGACCCAGCCTCTCTATCGCCGGATCGAGTTCATGAGGGATCCCCGTCTCGTTTGGGAGCGGATCGAGTCCGGGTGGGACTGGCTCGGCGTCGACGCGCAGGGCGACTTCGTCCTCGGCCACCCAGGGCGTATCCGGCGGCGCGTCAAGCCGCCCGCTATCACGATCGTCCTGGCAGGTGCCCGCGAGGGCGAGCACGGGGTGCGCGTCGACAGTCCCGGCGGACCGGTCAGTCAGCGCTGGTATGCGAGCGAGGCGGAGGCGAGAGACGAGTTCGTGCGCGCGGTGGAGGCGCATCGCCGGCCGGAAGGGCGACCGAGCCTGACCCTCGTCGAGCGCACCGAAGGCGGGACCGTCGTCGACGAGGCGTTGGTGCGAAACTAGCGCGCCCGGCGCCAGGCGTCGACGAGGGCGGCGTACCAGGCGCCGCTCGCCTTCACCGTCCGACGCTGGGTCGCGTAGTCGACGTGGACGATCCCGAAGCGCTTAGCGTACCCCTCGGCCCACTCGAAATTGTCGAGCAGCGACCAGACGAAGTAGGCCTCGAGGGGCACCCCCGCCGCGACAGCGCCGGCGGCGGCGTCGAGGTGGCGCTCGAGAAAGCGAAGCCGGTCGCCGTCGTCGACTCGTCCGCGTGCCGCGGGCCTGTCGTCGTACGCGGCGCCGTTCTCCGTGACGGCGAGCGGGAGGGGACCGTAGTCGCGGCGCAGGCGCAGGAGGAGCTCGCGGAGGCCGTCCGGATATACCTCCCATCCGGTCGCCGTCGTCTCCGCCCCCGCAGGAACGATCTCTTCGCCGCGAAGTGGCTCGGCTTCTCCCCGGCGGACGACGCTGCGGGTGTAGTAGTTGACCCCGAGGAAGTCGAGCCGACCGTGGAAGGTCGCGACCTCCGCCGCGGCCGAATCCGGAAAGAGGTCGCGATAGCAGCTGAGAACGTCGCCCGGATACCCGCGGCCGAACAGCGGGTCGAGGAACCACCGGTTCTGGGCGCCGTCCACGCGTGCCGCCGCCGCCGCATCCTCTGGCGCGTTGCCTGCCGGGACGGCGGGACGCAGGTCGAGCGCG
>JALZGN010000323.1 GCA_030861005.1 Actinomycetota bacterium | reverse complement strand
CGACCGGCGAAACGAGTCGCGTAGCGGACGCGGATGAAAGGAGGCGTCTGCGGGCGAGGATACTCCTCGGCCGCACAGGCGCCAACTGAGCCAGCCGTCAGACGGCTCCTTCTCGCGTCCCGGGCTTGGTCCTCAGAGTGCCGCGTTAGGAAGGGCCGTCGCTTTCCTGCTAAGGCTCGGGTGGACGCAACCACCAGAAAACCGGCCCCCCAGAGGCCAGCGAACCGCCTTCCGCAGGGCGGCAACTGCTGCGAAGCTCGCCGAAATCGTGCACTCGACTCGAGGAGTGATTCGCGACTCGGAAAAAGGGGGGTAGCAATGAGGACGTCGCCCAACGCCGGGCCCGTCGGTCACCGACGCGGAATCGGTTTCGGGATCTTCATGTTCTTCATAACGCTCGGCGTCTACAGCTGGTACTGGGTCTACGAGACGCAGCAGGAGACGAGGCGACACACCGGCCAAGGCGTGGGCGGGGTGCTCGGCCTGGTCATTTGGATCCTCGTCGGATTTGTCAGTGCATTCCTGATCCCGTACGAGGTCGGGAAGATGTACGAACGAAGCGGGGGAGAGGTCCCAGTGAGCGGCTGGACGGGCCTGTGGCTCGTTCCCGGTGCGATCCTCATCGTGCCAGCGCTCGTCTGGTTCGCGAGAATTCAGGGGGCGCTGAACAGCTACTGGACGGCGAGTGCGCCTCCCGCTGGCGCAGCTCCAACGTTGGCATGAGCTCCGCGCGACGACCGACGTGGGCAATGCGCTACTCGACCGAAAAGAGAGGCTTCAGCGTGCGCATCATCTCCCTCCTGGCCTTGGCCGTTAGCGTGACGCTGGCGGCACCCTCCCGGCGGAAGCCGGCAGGGGTCCCTTGCACCGGTGGCTCCGCCGACGCTGCCACGGATCCGTGGCTCTCGGCGGGTCCGGACGGGACCGTCTACTTCAGCGGAGCGCACCTTTTCCAAGGCTCCGACCCGTGGCTCGGGGCCAACGTTTCCAGCCACTCGCTGGACGGCGGCCGTACCTGGACCCCGGCCCTTGAGTTCTCTCCGAGAAATGCGGAGGTCGAGCGGGCGGTGGTGACCGCGGATCCAGTCAGGCCCAGCCATGCCTACGCCGCCTGGTTCGTTCGCCCGTCCGGCCTCCCGTTCGACAGCACGCTCCAGTTCGCGCGAACGACGAACAGCGGCAGCACTTGGTCCGCGTCGACGACGATCGAATTCGCTGCCCCAAACGAGCTGAACCAGTCGGGAGAAATCCTCGTCCTCCCCTACGGTTCGCTCCTCGCCGTCTTCGCCCGCATCGAGATCGACTTCGAGCAAGGAACCGCGATCGACAGGATGTTCGCCTCTCGCTCGTCGGACAACGGCCTGGCCTGGTCGTCGCCCGTGGAAGCGGCCTCGGAGTCGATCCAGCCCTTCGCCGACCCCGAAACGGGCCAGGCGCTCTCGAACATGGACATGACCTTCCACTCGGCCGCGATCGGACCCGACGGGACGATCTATGTCGCCTGGGACCGCGACACCTCGCCGACGTCGGGGACGATCAAGTTCGTGAAGTCGAGCGACGGGGGGCTGACCTGGAGCGGCCCGACTGCCGTCCCCGGTATTAGCGCCTTCGCGTTCGAGCCGGCGATCGCCGTGAACAAGCACCGTACGGTCGGCCTCATCTGGTACGACCACCGCAACGACCGCCCGGGCGATGCCGCCCTGACGACCGACGTCTGGTTCGCCCACTCGAAGGACGGCGGCTCCTCGTGGCCGCAGATCCACCTCGCCGGGCCGTTCGACTTCCGCACGCTCCCGGCGCCAACCGGATTCCGACGACTCGGCGAATACCAGGACCTGGACGCATTTCGGAACGGCTTTGCCGCCGTGTTCACGCAGGCCGCCCCCAGCCCCGGAACGGCCCGACCGACATCTTCTTCGCTCGGATCGGGCCGCGATGATGACTGCCTGCCGGAGGCGAGGGCGACCGCCACCGATCGGCCGGTCTTGACGGTCTGTGGGGAATCGATCGAAGGACAGAAGCGGGGTCCCGACCCGCTTCTGTCCCGTCTTCTCGACGGTTGCGGCGTACCTCGCTCAGGCGCTCGGCGCCCAGAGGCGCGACTCGGACGAGGAGGATCTCGCTCGCGCAAGCAGCGCGTCTGCGGTCCGACGACGTTGGTCGCGAACCGCTTCTGACGCGCCGACATGGATGGCGCATCTTCGTATCGAGCAAACCACAACCACCGGAGGTCTCAGATGCGCGTGCTGCTCAGATCAATCCTGCTCTTCGGCGTCACTGCACTCGCCGTTCCCGTCGTGGCGTTCGCGACGCCGCCGACCACCGAAGCAATCTTGTTTGACGAGACCTTCGTTTACGCGCCAGGCTCGGACGAGAATCCGTGTTCGTTCGAGCTCACGTATCACAACGAGGGCACGTACCTCGTCACGACCTACCTCGACTCGTCGGGTGTCGTGGTACGTCAGTTCGCGCGTGGGATCGACTTTCTCGAAACCTACTCGGCGAACGGCAAAGTGATCTCGTCCCGCACGCCGGCCAGTGTCCATTTTGACGTCGCGACGAACACGCTCGTAGGAACCGGCAACCAACGCCACTTCATCGTCCCCGGCGTCGGCGTCGTCTACGCGCAGGCGGGTCGGTTTGTGATTGACCTCGCCACCGGGAACCTCGTCTCCAGCGCCGGCCTGGACATTCCCCAGAGCGAGGTTTTCTGCGCCGCGCTCGCTCCCTAGAACACGGGCAATTCCTCAGTTCATCGATTTGCTGACGAGCCGTCGATGTGCTCGCCGCCGCCTCGGATTCCGCTGACCTCGTGATCGTCGACAGGGATCCTCCTTTGTCCGGTAGCCGAGTCGTTGCCGCGCGCTTCTGGGCTCCTCGGTTGATCAGACGGACACCGATGAGCGGAGGAAGTAGCGGAGACGACTTCCCACCATCCGGGTCGAGGCGAGCCCGCCCCGTCCTGTCGTCATCGGCATCGGCCGCGTGCGCGACGTCGAGCGATACCTTGCCAATGTCCAGAACGCCCAGATCACAGAGACCGACCCCTGGTCGGTCACGTACCGCCGTCGGGACGACAGTGCGGAGCCGGCCCTGCCCGCGAGCGAGGATCTCTGGCGCATCCAGGCGAGCGGCGCCGGAACGCAAACGATCAGCTGGCGCGTCGAGGAAGGGAGCGGTCCGTCGTGGCGATGAACGCCGACGGCTCAAGCGGCGTCTCCGTCGACGCCCGCCTCGGCGCTCGCGTCTCTTCGCTGCGCGCGTTCGCCATCGGACTCCTCGCCGCCGGCGCGCTCCTGCTCCTGGTCGGTGGCAGCCTGAGGTATCGAGGGATCCGCCGGCCCGTCTCGCATCGCCAGGCTGAGATGACCGACGGCAGCGACCAAGAGACGCCACGCGAGGACTGCACGGGGGATGCTCGACCTTCTGGCTGCCGGGGTCGACGCGGGCGTTCGCGTCGCCGCTGGCGCGGATTCCGCCCATGAAGCCGGTTGATCCGCAGGCGCGCGTGCTGCTCGAACGCTGGGCCGCGGTGCCCGGTGCTCCTGTTGGGCGCCTGACTGCCAGGAAGGTCCGAGAGGAAGACCTCGCGGTGCTCGACCTGCAGGCGGCGCCGGGTCGCCTGCAGGCCGTCGATGACATCGAGGTGCCGGGCCCGGCAGGTCCCTTGCCCGCGCGCGTCTACCGCCCGCAACCCGGTCGACTGCCGACCGTCCTCTATCTGCACGGCGGCGGATTCGTCATCGGGCCCCGAGGCCTACGAGGCGCCGCTCCGTCACCTTGCGCTCTCCAGCGGCTGTTTGATCGTCGCGCTCCGTCACAGGCTGGCGCCCGAGCACCGTTTCCCCGCCGCACTCGAAGACGCCGTCGCGAGCGCCAGCTGGCTTGCCGCGAACGCCGCGCTCGTCGCGTAAGTCGATCGTCAGTGCGGTGGTACCCGTAGTAGACGACCCCTGGTAGCAGGCTGGGCTGCGTCGGTATCGGCCGCCACCCTATCGCTACCCCACCGAAAGGAGCACGATGACAGCGAACTCCTACACCGAGGCCGACCCGAGGGAGTCCTCGCTCGCGGGAGCGCGAGCCTGGTTTGCGCAGCGGGGACTCACGCGACGACGTCGCGGGAAGTGGATCGCGGGGGTCGCCGCCGGCTTTGCCCGGCGGTACGAGTGGAACCCGCTCGTTGTGCGGCTTCTGGTCGTCGCCTCAATCTTCCTTCCGGGCCCGCAGATCCTGGCGTACGTCGCCCTCTGGATCCTTATGCCTCGCGATCCGAAGAGCGACGTTTAGCGGCGACATCTCGCCGGCGGCGGAACGAACGTCGCCGGCGCGGGTTGTCGCGGTTCGCGGGCGCTCGCGCGCAGGCCCCCGACATTCTCCAGCAGTGCGCCCAGGCGCAACCGTGGTTCCGTCGCACCAGCAGCGGACGCCGCAATGCGAAATGGACGCTGGCGTTGACGCAAGCGACAGCGCTGACGTTGCCTTCCATGACACCGGCGCCCGCGACAGCGCCCCCAAGAGCTGTCCCAGGAGCCGACGGCACCTGGTCTCCGGGCGACGCGAGCCACCGCAACCGCGTATTGAAGCGGGGTCTGAGCATGCGTGCCTGGGGCCCGCATCCCGGCAGTCCCTCCTCATTAGGGAGGTGGTCCACAGTGTCCATCGCAGCAACAAGAAAACTGCGTTGCAGCGGCTTCGTAGTCCCCGATAAGCGCTCTGGCGGACTCGAACCGCCGACCCCCTCCTTACCATGAACGTGAGGAGGGGGTCGATTCATCCCGGTTCCGCATAGTGGTGCCGCTTCGAACGCCTCGCCAGTCGCCGCCTTTCGCCACGTTTCTCACGGTGGTGCGACCCTGGGGCGACCCGGTTCGGCTGGTGTCATCTCAGCTCCCCGCGCGGCGACGCTCGTGCATGCCACTGCGAGGTTAGGCTCACCTCCGTCGCACTAAGACGCTAGTCGACGCGCTCCCACTTCTTGCATGGATAGGCGACAGCGATGCTCCAGCCGCAGCGAAAATCGGTGCAACCGGCCGGGATGTCCACCGGATTGAACGTGATCGTGTTGCCCTCGATGCGAAACCGGAACGTTACGTCGGGAAACTCTTTCGAGATCACGAGCTTGTCGCCCACGACTCGATAGCGCCCGGAATCGACGTCCTCTCCCCTCCAGTCACGCGAGCCGAACTGGCCGTCTTCCGTAAAGAAGTGGGAGTGGACGCGCGGAACGGCTCCTTTGCACGGGTTGTTCGGGTCGATCTGCTCAGGCTCGTCCACTGAGATGCCGGGAATGAATCCATTACCAGCGACGAACTCATCGACGACCTCATCCATCCCGGCATTGCGAAGCGCTTGCACGAGCTCCGCGCACGTGGTCTCGCCCTGCCATTCACCCACGACCTCGTGGGCCGAGCCGGTCGCGCTCGTAGTCGTCGTGGGCGGCGTCTCAGTCGCGGCCGTGGTTGTCGCTGGCGAGCCTTTCTCGCCAGAGTCGCCGCCGCATGCGCTACCGAGGAGCATGAGTGCACCGGCAACGACGATTCCGACCGTTCGCAACGGTCGTACTATCGCACCCGTCTCATCGCGGCTCGAACAGCGGCGCGCGACCGCCTCAAATCGCGTCCGTCGGTACTCGCACGTCGATCAAGTCTTGAGCAGGGCGAGCCCACAACGCCGCGCACCTCAGCGTCCCAAAGCCTCGAAGACTCCGGTTTCGCGGCGGGCGTCGTGGTGGCGTGCAACCCGGTGCGACCCGCATGTCGTCGCAGGTCAGACGCTCGCCAAGCTACAGTCGCCGGAACACGCTATCGTCGGCATCTCGTACATCCCGATGTTCGACCACGAGAACTGACGGGCTACCGCAGCGAATGGGCTCTCTCGCGGGAACATCGATCCTCCCCCCAAAGAGACGTCGCGGGCGCGCTCCGGCTCGTGCCGTTGCTAGCTCGGGCAAGGAACTCTCGGGCCGCCCTCCGCGTGCGTGAGCCACGTCGGAGCGGCTAGCGCGAGCACGCGCCGCTGTCCCTCGGTGGCGCCGCTCCCGAGCTCGTCGTACGTGTAGGCGACGTCGCCGCCGATGACGACGAGCCCGTCGG
>JALZGN010000295.1 GCA_030861005.1 Actinomycetota bacterium | reverse complement strand
CTCGCCAGGGCCCCGGCGGCGCCGCGCGCCCGGCGAACGCTTCATTGACTTGGGCGCGGCAACCCCGACCGTCCGCCACGGCACGACGCGCGCGGCTCGGGCCTCCTCCTCTTCCACGGCGTCGAGCACAGGGTCTTCTTGACGAAGTCACGGCGAGGAGCGCCGCTCCTCGTGACGGCGCGTCAGTGTGTGACAATCGACGCGGGCGTGGCCGCGCGCGACATCACCCTCGAGCGCCTCGAGGATCAGATCGCCTGGTACGACCGCAAGAGCGGCGAGGCGCAGCGGCGGTTCAAGCTGCTCAAGGCCGCGCAACTCGTCGCCGCGGCCGCGATCCCGATCGTCGCGACCCTCGACGCGCACCCGGCGCTCGCGGCCGCCCTCGGGGGGCTGGTCGTCGTGGTCGAGGGGTTCCTGCAGCTCAACCAGTACCAGCAGAACTGGAGCGCGTACCGCTCGACGTGCGAGTCGCTGAAG
The DNA here is from genome assembly GCA_030861005.1 of Actinomycetota bacterium. Taxonomy (GTDB): domain Bacteria; phylum Actinomycetota; class Thermoleophilia; order Gaiellales; family Gaiellaceae; genus JALZFU01. The sequence goes on along the minus strand of JALZGN010000295.1, from coordinate 9,658 downwards.
CACGAGAAGTTCCTCTACCTCGCGGGCGCCGGCCCGTACAGCGGCGACGGCAACGCGCACGCTGTGCTCGCCGACCGGATCGAAGGGCTCATCTCGCAGGAGCACGCGAAATGGGTCTCCGCCCGCGACGAGGCTACGCGCGCGCTCACCGGTCGCCGAGACGACGCGTCGTGATCGGCAAGCGCGGCCGTCGGGACTTCGGGATCGTCCTGACCTACCGCCGGGACGACAGCGCGGGGCACGCGGGCCGCCTCTACGACGCGCTCGTCCGTGAATTCGGCCAGGACCGCGTCTTCATGGACATCGACGCAATCGACCCCGGCGTCGACTTCTTCGACGTCATCGAGCGGGCAATCGGCTCCTGCGACGCGTTTGTCTCCGTGATCGGGAAGGACTGGCTCGCGGCGACGGACGTGCACGGGCGCCGCCGCCTCGCCGACCCGAACGACTACGTCCGGCGAGAGATCGAGACCGCCCTCGCGCGCGATGCCCGCGTGATCCCGGTGCTCGTCCAGGACGCCGAGATGCCGACCGCCGAGGAACTCCCGCCCTCGCTCGCGCCGCTCGCGCGACGGAACGCCGTCGAGTTGCGGGACACGAGCTGGCGACCGGACGTCGACCGTTTCGTGCGGAAGCTGCGCGAAGAGCTCGAGCAGCGCGCGGACGGCGGCGACGTTGCGGGCGCGGCACGACGGTTTCCGCGCCCTCTCCTCGTCGGCGGCGTCGTCGCGATGCTTATCGCGGCCGCCGTCACGGCCGTGCTGCTCACACGCGGGGGCGAGCGTGGCTCGTCGCCCGAGGCCTCGGGAGCGGGAGCCGTACTCGCGGAAGAGGAGCGGATCGCCGTCGACGCCGGTGGCCGGATCTACGTCGCGCCGCCGGACGAGTCAGGCGTGATGCTCGTCCGCGGCGCGGGGTTTGCCACCGCGCCCGACTGGTCGCCGGACGGATCGCTCCTCGCGGTCTCGCGCATGGGCGACATCTGGGTCGTCGATCCCGACGGCGGTCGCGACCGTCGCCTTACGTCCGGGCCGGCGATCGACGGCGGCCCCGCGTGGTCTCCCGACGGAGAGCGGATCGCGTTCGACCGCCACGAGCCTGGGCATCCGGCCGACATCTGGGTCGTGCGCACCGACGGAAAGGGCGCACGCATGGTCGTCCCGCGGGGAGCGGCGCCGGCGTGGGCGCCATACGGCGGGCGGATCGCCTTCCAGCGCCGCTTCCACGTTTGGGTCGCCGATCTTGCCCGCGGGGAGGCGCGTAGGATCGATGACAACGTGCCGGGCACGCACCTGTTCCCGGCCTGGTCGCCGGACGGGTCGCGCGTCGCCTTCGTGACGACCGGCGTCGAGCGTTGCGAGATCGTCCTCGTCCGTCCGGACGGCAGCGCGCCGAAGATGCTCGACCCCTCGACGCCGACCCGCTGCAGCGACGTCGCGTGGTCACCGGACGCTCAGCAACTCGCCTTCGTCGGAGACGATGCGCTGTGGACGATTCGAAGGGACGGGAGCGACGTGACGAGCCTGGGCGACGCGCCGGGCGTGGAGAACCCGAGCTGGTCGCGCCGCGCGTAGCGTGGGCTCCTTGCCCTCAGCCCGCCATCGCTGTCTACGCTGACCCCGTGGTCTTCCTCCCCTTGAAGCGGCACCTGCTGCGCGCGAAGGATCTGATCGACGCGCGCTACGGTGATCCGCTCGACGTGCCGTCGAAGTGCGCCTGCGCGATCACCGCCAGCCGAAGCGGGTTCGGCACGCCTTTCCGGTTCGTCTTGCCCTCGCTGGCGAGCGTGAACATGGTCTCGATCAGCGACTCGAACTCGAGTGCGGGCCGCACGTCGCAGAGGAAGCGCGCCTCCTCCTCGCCGGCGTTCCAGAACCGGTGAGGAGTGCCGACCGCAACGACGGCAACGTTGCCCGGCTTGATGCCGACCGCCGCGTTACCGCCAGCGCTAACGTCGCAACGTGCTCAGAAACGTCGTAGCGCGCCTGCTCGATAGGAAGCCCCGAACGTCGGGCAAAGCTGACCGCGGGGTGAATGAGCGCCTGGCGGTCGTGGCCAAGCTCCTGCCGGGCTCCCGCGAGCGAGCGGCTCAGATCCTCGCCGAGGGCGCGCCTTACGGGCTCGCACTGGCCGGCTTTCGGCGGCATAGCGTCTTTCTCGCGGAGGACGCCGTGGTTTTCGTTTTCGAAGGCCCCGGCATCGAAGGACTTGTTCGCGACCTCGTCAACGACCCGACCCGCTCGGCCGCGTTCAGCGTTTGGGCACCGCTTCTCGACGGGACTCCGGCGCTTGCGCGGGAGGAGTTCTACTGGGAAACCGGCCGGCCACAGTGAGGGAAGCCCGGCTCCGACACGCGTCAATGGACCCCGCGGAGAGCCGGCAACTTGAGCGAGACGCGCGTTCTCTAGAGAGACACTGAGCCGGGGTCCACCAGGGGTCTACGAGGCTGTCATCTCGGGTCACCGTGCGTCACCGTTAGTCAGGAGATTCGGCGGAACAGCGCGGCCTGAAGTGACTGGCGATGGCACGACGCAACAGCTGCTCATACCTCGTAATGAAGGGGTCCCCGGTTCGAGTCGGGGCGTCGGCTTAGGAGATTTGCAGGAGTTTTTCCGGCTTTGCCTAGTGAAATCGGCCGCTGAAGGCCGGGCGGGATCCACCAGGGGTCTAGAGCAGAGACCCGCGTACGCCTCGGTCACACGGAGCACGAATGCGTGCCCGAGAGGCCGCGGCGATCCCTCCGATCGGCCACGACCGTCGCGCGTTGCGAGTGATCTACGAGGCGCGCTTCCTCACACGCCCGCCCCGGCTTTCGCCTGCACTCGCGAGCCCGTCCTCCGAACGGAGCTGGCGGAGCCTTGAGAGCGCGGTCAGCGTTCGGGTCCGAACGGTGCCGAGCGGGACGCCGAGCCGCTCGGCGATCTCGGATTGCGTGAAGGCCCCGTAGTAGGCGAGCTCGATCACCTCTCGCTGTTCGGCATCCAAGCCGCAAAGGATCTCGGGCCGACGCGCGCGGCTCACGCGGGGTAGGGCGTCCTCGCCACCCTCCTCGGCCGTGTGCGCGCGGGCGAGGCGAGGCGTGAAGCCGTGCCGTCGCCGCTCGCGAACGACATCGACCGCCCGACGGTGCACGAGCACGAGGATCCAGCTCGCGACCGAGCCGCGACCTCGCTGGAACCGCCCAGCCCCACGCCACACGTCGAGGAACGCCGCCCGAACCACATCCTCCGCCGCGGCGCCGTCGCCGACGACGCGCACGGCAAGCCCGTACGCGACCCGGCCAAACCGGTCGTACAGCTCCGCGAGGGCCACGTCGCTTCCGTCCGCGGCAAGCTCGACGAGCTCCTCGGCGGAGTAGCCGGAAGGGTTGACGGCCAGAGAACGAAGACCGGGCTTCGTGCACGGGCGGCCGTGCAATCGTTCCTCGGTCCCGCTGGTCCCCACCATGAGTGAGATCAGCGAGCGAGCCGATCGTTACGGCGCTCCGTCGGTATCACCTCGCGCTCGGAATCAACCACGTCTAATGGGCCGTAACGTCCCCGCGCCGAGCGGCTATAAAGAGCGCTCGCGCCAGCGCGGCGGGCGATGGGGAAGAATGAAGCGTGGCGGGAGCCAGGGGGGACCGTTTGACCGACGAGGCCCGATCCAACCGATCGAGCGCGAGCGCAGCGACGGCGCTGAACTCGCGCGTACGGCGAGATTCCGCGTTGGCCGAAGGCGAGCACCGTCTGCTCGACGCGGTGCTCGCAGGGGACGAGTCTGCCTTCGCGGAGCTCGTCGAGGCCCACGGGTCGTGGATGATGCGAACCGCCCTTCGGCACGTCTCGAGTCGCGCCGTCGCCGAGGAGGTCGTTCAGGAGGCCTGGCTTAGCGTTCTCCGCGCGCTCGACCGCTTCGAGGAACGCTCCTCCTTCAGGACCTGGCTCTTCGCCATCGTGACCAATGGCGCCCGCAAGGAGGCCGCCCGCGAGCGCCGGAGCACCGCGTTCTCCTCGCTTTCGAACGCCGAGGTTGGTCTAGCCGAAGGCGACCCGCTCGCCGATCGCTTCTACGAGGGCAGCCACCCGCGCTGGGCGAACCTGTGGAACACGACTGTCGAGCCGTGGGACCGCCTGCCGGAGGACCGGCTGCTCTCCCAGGAGGTCCGCCGCGCGATCGAGACCGCCGTGAAAGGACTCCCGCCGGCCCAGCGTGCCGTCTTCGAGATGCGCGATCGCGAAGGGTGGAGCGCCGCCGATGTCTGTGACGCCCTCGAGCTCAGCGAATCGAATCAGAGAGTGCTTCTCCATCGCGCCCGCTTGAAGGTGCGCGAGGCGCTCGAGCGTTACTTCGGCGGAGGCGATCGGAGATGACCGAACGCGAGCTGGCCTGCAAAGAGGTCGTTCAGCTCGTGACCGACTATCTCGAGGCCTCGATGGCCACGGAAAGTCGGCTTCAGTTCGAGCGGCACGTCGCGGTCTGCCCGCCCTGCCGGGGCTTCCTGGCGCAGATGCGCGAGACGCTTCGCCTCAGCGGAGAGCTGACCGAGGAGTCTCTCTCAGCAGAGGGGCGTGAGAGCCTGCTCGCTGCGTTTCGGGACTGGAGGTCCGTGCAGTGATCGCTCACAAGTTCCTTGGCGCCGGCGCGACCGGCCTCTACAGCGGTTTCCGCTGGCCGGTTGCGAAAAACGGCCAGGTGGGCCCATGGGTCGAGGTCGACGGACCTCTCCGTCTGGGTGTGAACGGCGTGCACGCGCTGACGGCGCGCGAACTCGTCGACTGGATCGACGACGAGCTCTGGCTGGTCGAGCTCGGCGGCGAGATCGAGCAGCACGAGGGAATCCTGCTTGCGCGGCGCGGCCGGCTCGTCCGCCTTGTCGACGCCTGGGACTCCGCGACCGCGCACAGCTTCACCGAGGAGTGCGTACTCCGCGTACGCGACTGCGCGATCGAAGCCCTCCGGGGCGTGGGCCGGCCGGGCGACGCGGACGCAGTTGGGGCGTTGGACGACGACGACGCGCTGCAGGCCTACGTGGCCGTACTCGCGGCGAGAGTCGCAGGGTTCCCGGCCGCTTTGCTTGCCTACGTAGCGGACGCGATCGAGCTATCTCGCGGCGGCAGGCCCGACAACTACCGTGGTCATCCCGCCGAGACGTCCCCGGCGAGCCCGGGCGCGATCGCCGCCAACCTTGGCTTCGTCGCGGCCCACGTCGCCGGCTCCGCGTTCGCAGACGCGACTGGTGATCCCGAGCAATACGAAGCTGGGTTCGAGCGGGAGCGCGACCGCCAGCGCTCGTGGCTGACGGAGCTCTTGCGTCCGCATGACGAGTGGCTCGCAGACGTGGAGGGCGCTCAACGTCAACCTTGCTGATCGTCCACGGGTTCCACCGGGAGCCGTGAGCGACACACTCTGCGTAACGTTTTCGCGGCGCGCGGATCTCTCTAAGGAGTAGGCGCCGAACGGGACCGAAGCCCGAAGGCGTACGGGGTTCTTACCGAACTGGAGAGGAGAGGTCCATGCTTCTGGCCTCGAGTCACACCTGGGGCGACAAATTCCGGGACGGGTTCGAGGGCTTGTTCGACTTCCTCCCGAACCTGATCGGCTTCGTTGCCGTCCTGCTCATCGGCTACTTCGTTGCCAAGCTCGTCGGCAACGCCGTCCGGCGGCTGCTCGCGCAGGCCGCGCTCGATCAATCGCTCACGCAGGGACATGGCGGGCGCTACATCTCGAAGGTGACGCCGAGCCCGTCGCGGCTGCTCGAGCGGCTTGCCTTCTGGGCGGTCTTCCTGGGGGCGCTCTCGCTCGCCATCTCCGTGCTCGGAATCGCCGCGCTCACGGCCTTCGTTGGCGCGATCCTCGCCTACCTCCCGAACGTGGTCGCGGCACTTCTCATCTTCCTTGTCGCGGGTGCGCTTGCGGCGGGCCTTGCGGCGCTCGCCGCCCGCACCATGGGGGAGACGCCGACCGGGAAGGTGGTCGCCACGGTTGCCCCCGGCCTCGTCATGGCGATCGCGATTTTTATGATCCTGAACCAGCTTCAGATCGCGCCGGAGATCGTGACGATCACCTACGCGGGTTTGATCGGGGCGCTCGCGCTCGCAGCCGCCCTCGCCTTCGGGCTCGGGGGCCGCGAGGTGGCGGCGCGCATGCTCGAGGGTGCCTACGCGCAAGGGCAGGCGTCGCGCGAGCAGGTGAAGAGCGACCTCGCTCAGGCCAACGAGCGGGCACGTGCAGACCTCGAGCGAGGACGTTCGGCTGCACACGAGGCGGCGCCAGCCGGCGGCAAAACGCAGGTCGGCAGCACCGCCGTTCGCTGAAAACCACAAGTAAGGAGAACGAAAGCGATGGAAGGAACACTGACAATGGAGCGCCTCGCAGAGATGCGCGGCACCTCCGTGTACTCGTCTGACGGGGACGAGCTCGGCTCTGTCGAAGAGCTCTTCCTCGACGACGAAACGGGGCAGCCCGAGTGGATCGCGCTCGCGACGGGTTTCCTCGGGAGAAAGCGCGTGGTTGTCCCGATTGCTGGGGCCGACGTCCGCGATGAAGGCGTCTACGTGCCGTACGGGAAGGATCAGGTGAAGGGCACGCCGGACATCGACGGCGACGCGATCAGCCAGGAGACGGAGTCGCGCCTGTTCGCCCACTATGGCCTCCAGTACTCGGAGCGCCGGTCGGACATGGGTCTCCTCGAGGGAGGCCACGGATCCGCTGATCCAGAGGACGCGACCGACACGGGCCTTGAGCCCGGGACGCCCGACAGCCCGGGCGACACGACGGAAGGAACGCCGAGTGTGACACGGTCGGAGGAGGAGCTTCGGGTCGGCAAGCGCGAGACGGAAACCGGCCGGCTTCGCCTCCACAAGTGGGTCGAGACCGAGCGGGTCGAGGTCCCAGTCGACCTTCGCCGCGAGAAGGCCCGCGTCACCCGCGAGCCTGTCGACCGCTCGGCAAGCGACCAGGAGATCGGCAGAGAGGAGATCGAGATAACGCTCCGCGAGGAGCAACCTGTCGTCGAGAAAGAGACGGTCGCGAAGGAACGCATCCGCGTCGACAAGGAGGTCGAAGTCGGTCACGAGACGGTTGGCGACGAGCTCCAGAAAGAGCGCGTGGAGGTCGAAGACGACAGCCGTCCTCGCTAGCCGGGCGCGGGGCGGCGCTTCGCCGTCCGCCGACTGGCACATGGCGTGTTGGACAAAAAGGGGAAGGAGAGATCCGGTGAGGATCCCGCTGTTCTTGAAGAAGCTTGGCGTATCGAGCGACCTGCTGCATAGCTTGGGTCTCGCATCCATTCTCGGTTCCATCTCTCTCTGGGGGAGATCGGCGACCCAGTCAAACAGAGACGCGAGAGCGCGTGCCGAGCGGCTTGCGATTTTCGTCGGTCTTTGGCCGCCGACCTTCTTCCTGCTTGGCAAGGTCTTGCAGGACATCGAGGCTACGCCCCAGGAGCAGGTCGACCAGGCACGGAAGCGGACGCTCGAAGCCGCGTAGACACCCACGGCGGCCTCGCTGCCACAATCAAACCAGCGACGGCTCGTGCGCTCGGCTCACTTGCTTGTCGTGCACGTCGAAGCAAGCGGTAGACGAAGGGCCTGCACTCAGCAGGCCCTTTGCGTGCGGCGTTCGACGACGCGCGTTCGCACTGCCGCTTTGTAGTCCGTGGCCAAAAGACGCCCGCGAGCACTGCGTCCGTCATCGCAAGCTCAACGAGCGGCAGCGTCGAGAGCGCTAGCTCCGCTGACCACACACGTGTGAGACGAGCCTGATCCGTCCGGGCCTCCCGCGAGCTTGCGGGTTGTCGAAGCCCCACTCGCAAGGAGGCCGCCCCACCCACCCTCGACGCTCGGCGAGGTTCTCCGCGCCACGACTGCTCGCGCCTGCCGCGGCCCGTCGGCGAGCCCCGCTGCGCCCGTCGCTACGAGCGCGAGCTGGCGGGCGAGCTCCTCCACCTCGACACGAAGAAGCTCGGGCGCTTCTGGCAGCCGAGCGACTCGACCAGCTGGTCGACCTTGCGTGTCATGCACGGCCGGAGCACGAAGCAGGCGGGCGGAACGAAGCGCTCCCTTCGCTGGGCGCGGCCGGAACCGGCACGTGGAGAGGGGCGGCGAACGCTCCTCTCCACGGAGGCTCACCTCATGGCGCGAGTGCGGCAGAAGGCCTCGACGTTGCCGGAGGTGCCGACGTCGGGCGAGATGAGGAACGTCACGTCCGGGTGAAGGGTGAAGTCCAGCCGTCCGGCGGCGACGAAGAGGGTCCCGTCGGGGAGCACGACCTTCGAGACGAGTCCGCTCGAGTAGATGTGAGTCGCGTTCCCGCTGGTGTCGAAGAGAGCCGGGAGGGTGTACCTATACGGCGTTCCGGTCAGCGACTTCCCGTTTGCGCTGAAGGTGTCCTGCTCCGTGACGCCGCCCGGACACGTTCGACTCGCAAGCGGCGCTCGGCCCCCGGAAACGCCGCCGCGCGCGCGCTCGTCGCGTACATAGGGCGTGGACGGGACATGGCATGGGCAGGACCTGGCAGGCGGCGTCCGTATCGTCAGCGCCTGGATGACACAGCTGCGAATGCGAATGAGCCGCAAGGCGCGGGAAGACGCCGTCCGGTTCCTCGACAGCTACGCGAGCCTCCTCGTTCTCCTCCTCGCGAACTTCTTCCTCCTCGAGCTCGTGGACGATCCACGCTGGGGCGCGATCGGGAGCACGTTGCTCTCGGCCGCTGCGTTGCTCGTCGCGATCAGCGACCCGCAGGCGGGGCGCAGGGTCACGCGGCGCCATGCGGCCCAGATCGCCGCCTGCGTTGTCCTTGCGCCGATCGTGCTGCTCGTGAACTCGGCGTCGATCGTCGGTCTTACGTACCTGCTGCCGGTGGGGCTGCTCGCCGACCGCGACCCTCCCGGTCACGCTGACCCGCGTCCTCCGGCATCGGCGGGTGACGCATGAGACCGTGCTCGGGGCGCTCTGCTCGTACGTCCTTGTCGGGCTCCTGTTCGCGTTCCTCTACCTCGCGGTGAACGAGCTGCGGGACACGCCCTTCTTCGCTCAGCCGGGCCAGCACATGCAGTCTGAGTACCTCTACTTCAGCTTCGTCGCGCTCACCACGCTCGGGTTCGGCGACCTCTCCCCCTCGGTCGGACTGCCGCAGGCGCTTACGGTCCTGGAGGCGCTCCTCGGTCAGATCTTCCTCGTCACGCTCGTCGCGCGGCTCGTGACGCTGTGGGTTCGCCCGCGCACAAACAAGTCGAACAGCGCGTAAAGCCCGGTTTCGAGGCAAGTTCCCCGTCGATCCTCGGTTCTTCCCGCATGACGACGACTTCCGGGGGCTGCGGGTGCATCAGACCCGCTTACAGGGCGGGGATGCGTCAAGCGACTCTTACTGCTTCGTCGAGTAACGCTCCATCGGGATCGAACGCGTAGACGCTCGACGCGCGATCGGTGAGGCCCAGGGTCAGATCGGCCGTCGCGACCTCAAGTACCCGACGCGTCGTCGAAGCCGGCGACCGTCCGCAGCGAGGGAAGGTGGCGCCCCCGGGATCGAGATCGCAGCTCATGGCTTGCCTAGGCGACGCATGTAGTGGCGTATTCGGCACTCTGCGTCTCGAAGACGACGGTGATCGGGGCGCCTGCGCGCTCGGCCGCTGCCGGCCGCGTGCTCGCGGCGCGCGCGAGCCCACGCGCTCGCGGGC
>JALZGN010000258.1 GCA_030861005.1 Actinomycetota bacterium | reverse complement strand
AAGCCCGGGACGCGAGAAGGAGCCGTCTGACGGCTGGCTCAGTTGGCGCCTGTGCGGCCGAGGAGTATCCTCGCCCGCAGACGCCTCCTTTCATCCGCGTCCGCTACGCGACTCGTTTCGCCGGTCGCGCCTGAGAGGTTCCGTCCACCGCCCTAACCGGGGCTGGAAAGGAGCGCGAAGGATGGCATCGGTAGCCCTCGCGGCGCCCGACCCAAGCGAGGTGACTCGCGGCCCCAAGGCGCCGGTGATCTGGGCTCTGGCGCTCGCCGGTTTTGCCGTCGCCGCCGCTGCGCTCGCCTTCGCGCTCATGAACGACGCGATCGGCGCCGACCTCGGCGAGCCTCTGGTCATAGCGGTTCTCGCCGACTGGATTACTCTCTCGTTCGTGCTTTGCGGCCTCGTCGCGTGGCGGCGACGGCCCGAAAGCCGCTTCGGTCCGCTCATGGTCGTCGCGGGCTTCGTGAACTTCCTCGTGACGCTCTCGTGGACGACCAGCGCCGTTCCGTACACGATCGGACAGTCGCTCGACCTCCTTCCACCGGTGCTGTTCCTCCACGTCTTCCTCGCATTCCCGAGTGGCAAGTTGGAAGGTCGTTTCCAGCGCGTTCTGGTCGGGATCGCGTATGCGGCGGCGATAAGCCTCGAGCTCGTTCGAATGACGCTGGGCGGGTTCGGGCCGCACAACCTGCTCGAGGTCGTCCCCAATGAGGGAGCGGAGGAGGCCGTGACGCGCGTTCAGCTCCTGGCTGTCGCGGCCTCCTGCCTGGTCGCGGTCGGAATCCTCGTCACGCGCCGGCGGCGGATTGGCCAGCCGCTTCGAGGCTCGTTGGCCGTGCTGTACGACGCCTTCGCCGTCGCGCTCGTCATGATCTCGCTTCTGTTCGGATCGCTCGTTTTCGGCGGTCCCGCAATCCCGGAGATTCGGTGGGCAACCTTCGCGACGCTCGGGCTCGCCCCAACCGCCTTCCTACTCGGGCTCCTTCGGTCGCGGCTGGCCCGTTCCGCTGTCGGGGATCTCTTCGTCGAGTTGCGCGCCGATCCGGCACCCACCGACCTCGAAGACATGCTGGCCCGGGCGCTTCGAGACCCGTCGGTGACGCTCGCCTACTGGCTGCCCGACTTCGGAACCTACGTCGATTCCGACGGCAGGCCGGTCGAGGTGTCCGGAACGGACAGCGGTCGACGAATGACGCTGATCGACCGGGAAGGAACGCACGTCGCAGCCCTGCTGCACGACCCCGCCCTCGACGACGAGCCCGAGTTGCTCACGTCCGTCACCGCTGCCGCGAGGATCGCATTGGAGAACGCGCGCCTGCACGCGGACCTCCGGGCTCGGCTGGAAGAGCTGAGGGGATCGCGCGCCCGGATGGTCGAGGCCGGCCAGAAGGAACGGAAGCGACTCGAGCGCAACCTCCATGACGGGGCACAGCAGCGGCTGATTGCCTTGTCGCTCGAGCTGCGCCTGCTGGAAGAGCGGTTGGACGGCGATCCCGAGGCGAGGGCGCGCCTCGATCAGGCACGGCGGGAGATCGCCACGTCGCTCGAGGAGCTCCGAGATGTCGCGCGGGGGATCCACCCGGCCGTCGTGAGCGGACACGGGCTCGAAATTGCGCTCGAGCAGCTCGCCGCCCGGGCTTCCATCCCCGTTCGGTTGGACGTGGCCCTCGGGGGACGGCTTCCCGAGCGAATCGAGGTCGCGGCCTTCTACCTCGTGTCGGAGAGCCTGACCAACATCGCGAAGCACTCCGCGGCAACGTCGGCGACCGTCAACGTGGCTCGCCTGGACGGCCAGGTTGTCGTCGAGGTCATCGATGACGGGGTCGGCGGCGCCGACACCGACCACGGCTCGGGGCTGCGCGGCCTGGCCGACCGCGTCGAGGCGCTCGAGGGCAGACTGCGCGTCTGGAGCCCGAGCGGCTGCGGCACGAAGCTGCGAGCCGAGATCCCATGCGCGTCCTGATCGCCGAGGACGGGCCCCAGTGGAGTATTCTCGCCCGCAGACGCCTCCTTTCACTCGCGTCCGCCGCGCGGCGCTCACCGAGCGGTCGCGCCTGAGAGGTTCCGTCCAGGTCTTGACGGCAACCGCGGGTCAGAAGGGAGCGATGACGATGGCCGTCGCGGCTCGCGCACTCACGCAGGGCGCGGTTGCGGATGACGTCCGCGGGCCAAAGCCCGCTGTGCTCTGGTCGATCGCGGTCGCCGGCCTCGCAGCTGCGGCCGCAGTTTTCGCCATCACTTCTGGCATCGACGAGCAGGCGCCGGTCGTGGACGCTTCCCTCGTCGCGTGGATCACGCTCGCGTACGTCCTCTGCGGACTGATCGCATGGTCACGTCGACCGGAGAGCCGTTTCGGTCCGCTGATGGTCGCCGCCGGGTTCGGTCCGCTCCTCTCGAGGCTGTCCGAAGTGGACGCGAGCCTGCCTCAGACAATCGGGGAGGTTTGCCGCCTGCTGCCGGTAGTGCTGTTCCTGCACGTCTTCCTCGCGTACCCAAGCGGCCGACTCGAGCGGCGGGCCGAACGCGTGGTCGTAGTCACCGGGTACTCGAGCCTGGTCGGCTTCGGCCTCGTCGCGATGATGCTCGGCCCTTCCGGGCGGGAGAGCGTGATCGAGGTGATCAGTCGGCCGGGCGCCGGCGACGCCGTGCTAGCAAGCGGACGGATCGCGATTGTGGCGGTCGCGCTGGCGGCGCTCGGACTGCTCGTCGGACGAGCTCGATCCTCGGCGCGTCCGCTGCGCCGGTCGCTTGTTGGCGCCTGCTTCGGGCTGGCTCTCGTCGCGATCGCGGTTGGCATTGTCCTCAAGGCCTTCGATTGGCCCGCGGCCGAGCCCATCAAGTGGGTCGCATTTGCGCTATTCGCGCTTGCCCCCGTCCTCTTCCTGATCGGCTTCCTGCGATCCCGTCTTGCGCGGTCGGCGGCGGCCGACCTCTTCATTCATCTGCAGACCGACCCGGCGCCCGCCGATCTTCGTGACGCGCTCGCGCGCGCCCTGCGCGATCCGTCGCTGATGCTCGTGTACTGGCTGCCGGAGTTCGCGAGCTACGCGAATCTCGACGGCGGTGAGGTCGACCTTGACGAGCTCGGCGTCGGCCGAGCGGTGACGCTGATCGACCACGAGGGGTCACATGTGGCGGCGATGCTGCACGAGCCGGCGCTGAAAGACGAGGCGGAACTGCTCGACGCGGTGACCGCGGCGGCCGCGATCTCGCTCGAGAACGGTCGCCTACATGCCGAGCTCCGGGCTCGCCTGGACGAGCTGAGGGGCTCGCGCGCCAGGATCATCGACGCCGGGCAGAAGGAGCGGCAACGGTTGGAGCGGAACCTGCATGACGGCGCGCAGCAGCGGCTCATCGCGCTCTCGCTCGAGTTGAGCGTCCTCGAAGAGCGGTTGGACGACGACCCGGACGCGCGGAGACGCCTCGATCAGGCACGGCAGGAGATCGCGACGTCTCTCGAGGAGCTGCGAGATGTCGCGCGCGGAATCCATCCGGCAGTTGTCAGCGGCCACGGATTGGAGATCGCGCTGCAGCAGCTGGCCGCGCGAGCCCCGGTGCCGGTTCGGCTCAATGTGGAGGTCCAGGGCCGGCTTCCTGAGCGCCTGGAGGTGGCTGCCTTCTACCTCGTGTCCGAGAGCCTCGCGAACATCGGCAAACACGCGAGCGCCACGGTCGCCACCATTCGGGTCGCTCGCACGAGCGGCCAGGTCGTCGTCGACGTGATCGACGACGGGGTCGGCGGCGCCGACACAGAGCGAGGCTCGGGGCTCCGCGGTCTCGCCGATCGCGTCGAAGCGCTCGAAGGCCGGCTGCGGATCTGGAGCCCCAGGGGCGGAGGCACGCGGCTGCGGGCGGAGATTCCGTGCGTGCAGTAATCGCGGAAGACAGCGTCCTGCTGCGCGAGGGGATTGAACGCCTGCTCCGTGAAAACGGGCTTGAGGTAGTCGGCAGTTGCCAAACCGCCGAGGATCTGCTCCTTAAGGTGCGTAGCCACTCGCCCGACGTCGCGGTCGTCGACATCCGGCTGCCGCCCACGCACAACGACGAGGGTCTGCGCGCGGCGCTCGAGATTCGCGCCCGACATCCGTCGGTGGGCGTGCTCGTGCTCTCGCAGTACGTCGAGCTCGGACTCGCGATGAAGCTGCTCGCCGACTCTGCCGAGGGGGCCGGGTACCTGCTCAAGGACCGCATCAGCGACGTGCGGGATTTCATCGCCGCGGTTCGGCGGGTCGCCGACGGTGGCTCGGCGATCGACCCCATGATTGTTTCGACGCTCCTCTCCAAGCGGCGAAGCGACGACCCGCTGGCAGAGCTCACCCCCCGCGAACGCGAGGTCCTCGAACTGATGGCCGAGGGTCGCTCCAATCAGGGGATCGCGGACAGGCTCGTGATCACACTCCGCGCGGTCGAGAAGTACGTCTCGAGCATCTTCGGCAAGCTCGGGCTGCCGTCGAGCGGCAGCGAGTCGCGGCGCGTCCTCGCCGTGCTGCTCTATCTGCGCTCGTAAGGCGCGAGCCGCGGTCGCCGTACGGGTCGTCGGTCGAAAGACACCAGAAAACCGCCCCCCGAAGCGACAAGTCTCCCGCCCTCCACGCCGGAGTCGCGACTGCGACCGTGGACGAGTCCCCGCACGGTCGAGAGGAGCAGCATGAAGACGAGAGTCATCCAGAGCGACCCCGACAAGCCAAGCCGCCACGACGATCCCGCCGACGCGGCCGCAAAACCGCGGCCGAAGACGAACCTGGCCGGCAGGATGGGCAGCTGGAGCGCCCGGCATCGGAAGACCGCGATCTTTGGCTGGCTCGCGTTCGTTGTCGTCGCCTTCGCGCTCGGGATCGTGTCGGGCACGACCAAGATCGATCAAGACACGTCCGGCGTGGGCGAGTCCGGCCGGGCGGACCGAATCCTGGACGCCGGCTTCAAGCAACCCGCTGCCGAGAGCGTCCTCATCGAAAGCAAAATGCTGGCGGTAACCGCGCCGGCCTTCCAGTCGGCCATCGAAGACGTCGTCGCGAGGGTCTCGAACTCCGACGCCGTTCAGAACGTCCGCTCGCCGCTCGACCCCGCGAATGCCGGCCAGGTCGCGGAAAACGGGCGCGCCGCCCTGGTCGAGTTCGAGATTCGCGGTCCTTCCGACGACGCAATCGACAAGATCGACCCGGTCCTCGCCGCCGTAGACGACGCGAAGAAGGCACACCCTCAGCTCTTCATCGGCTCCTTCGGCGATGCGAGCGCGGACAAGGAGATCAACGGGGCCTTCATGGACGACCTCAAGAAGGCCGGGATCCTCTCGCTGCCCGTCACGCTCATCATCCTCGTGCTCGTCTTCGGGGCGCTTGTCGCGGCAGGGATTCCACTCCTGCTCGCGCTCACCGCCATCGTCGCGGCGTTCGGGCTCGTCGCCCTCCCCAGCTCGCTTGTCCCGATCGACGAGACCGTCTACGAGCTGATTCTCCTCATCGGGCTCGCAGTGGGGGTCGATTACTCGATGTTCTACTTGAAACGAGAACGCGAGGAGCGGGCGGCCGGGCGAAGTTCCTCGGCCGCGGTGGCGGCGGCCGCCGCCACCTCCGGCCGCTCCGTGCTCATCTCGGGACTGACCGTGATCATCGCCATGGCCGGGATGTTCCTCGCCGGAGTCCAGGGCATGTCGGCCTTCGCCGTGGGCACGATCATCGTGGTGGCGATCGCCATGCTCGGATCGCTGACCGTCCTGCCGGCCCTCCTTTGCAGCCTTGGCGACCGAGTCGAGCGCGGACGCGTCCCTCTCATCGGCCGGCTCCGCAACGATGGCGAGAGCCGGATCTGGGGCGCGATCGTCGATCGGGTGCTGCGACGGCCACTCCTCTCCGTCGTCCTCGCCGGCGGTCTCTTGGTCGCGATCGCCGTGCCGGCCCTCCAGCTCCGCACGGTTCAGCCGGCCCCTGAGACCTTCCCGCAGGACCTAGCGACCGTGCAGACGTACAACCGCCTCCAGAAGGCCTTCCCGGGAGGCGAGATCCCCGCGAACGTGATCGTGCAGGCGCCCGACGTCAACGCGCCGGACGTCCGGGCGGCGATCGGTGAGCTCGAGAAGCAGGCGCTTGCAAGCGACCGGCTGCACGGGCCGGTCACGGTCGACGTGAACGAGCGCGGAACGATCGCCAACATCGCAATCCCGGTCGACGGCACGGGCGTCGACGCGGCCTCGAAGGCTTCGCTCGCGGCGTTGCGGGACGAGATCGTGCCGGCCACCGTCGGCGCGCTTCCGAACGCGGAAGTCGCCGTCACGGGGTACACCGCCGCGTCGATCGACTTCACCGACAAGCTCAAGTCGGTCGCTCCGCTCGTCTTCGGCTTCGTGCTCCTGCTCGCGTTCGGGCTCCTGCTGGCCGCCTTCCGCTCCCTCGTCATCGCGGTCAAGGCGATCCTCCTGAACCTGCTCTCCGTGGCCGCCGCCTACGGCGTCCTCGTGCTCGTCTTCCAGCATGGATGGGGAAAGGGCATCCTCGGCTTCGAATCGACCGCCGGCATCGACGCCTTCCTTCCCATCTTCCTGTTCGTGATCCTCTTCGGGCTCTCGATGGACTACCACGTCTTCATCCTGAGCCGGATTCGGGAGGCCCACGACCGCGGGATGAACACGGATCAGGCGGTCGCGAACGGGATCAAGACGACGGCAGGAGTCGTGACGAGTGCCGCAATCGTCATGGTCTGCGTCTTCTCCGTCTTCGCGACCTTGTCCATCATCATCTTCAAGCAATTCGGGGTCGGGCTTGCCGCGGCGATCCTGATCGACGCGACGATCGTCCGCGCCGTGCTCCTGCCCGCGACCATGAAGCTGCTCGGGGACTGGAACTGGTACTTGCCCAAGTGGCTCCAGTGGCTCCCCCACCTCGAGCACGGCGGCTCCGTCGAGAAGGCGCCAAAGGCGCCGCCGGCGCTCGGCCCGACCGGTTAGCCAAACCATCGTCAGCGCAGCCGCCGCTCGGCGGCCGCGCTTCGGCCTCCGGAAAGGAGCGCATGCGATGAACACGACAACCGCCGTTCCCGTCCTCGCCAAAGAGCCCTTCGCCGCGAAGCGGATCCTCCTGCTCGTCTTCGGCGGCATCGCCGTCCTCGTCGCGCTCGCTCTCTTCGCGGGCGGTGGCGCAGCCGTCTGGGGGCTCGGCCAGCGCGACGACGCCGGCTTCTTCACGAGCGGCACGCACGAGGTCTCGACCAGCTCGTACGCGCTTGCCTCCGAGAGCCTCGACGTCGGCCCGGATATTCCGGGTTGGCTCGACGACGGGTTCGCGACCGTTCGCGTGGCCGTCACGTCCGCGAAGCCCGTCTTCATCGGCATCGGCCGAGCCGCAGACGTCGAGCGCTACCTCGCCGAGGTCGAGCACGCTCAGATCACCGATTGGGACACGGACCCGTTCTCCGTGAGCTACCGCTCGCAAGACGGGACCGCAAGGCCGGCGACGCCTGCGAGCCAGAACTTCTGGCGTGTCCAGGCGAGCGGCTCGGGGACGCAGACGATCACCTGGCCGGTCGCGGAGGGCAAGTGGTCCGTCGTCGCGATGAACGCCGACAGCTCGCGCAAGGTGTCGGTCGATGCGCAGCTCGGCGCTCGCGTCCCCTCCCTGCGCTGGTTCGCGATTGGCCTTCTCGGCGCCGGCGCCCTTGTGCTGCTGATCGGCGGCGGCCTCTTCTACTTCGGCGCGCGCCGGCCGCGGCACGACCTCGAGGGAAGTTGAGGTGACGGCGACAGCCGCAATCCGAACGAGCCACACGGGGAATGCGCGCGCGCTGATCGACCGGCTTGCGGCCGGCACGAGAGGCGAGTCCGGCCTCTTCTTTGTGGGCACAGCGGTGGTCGCGGTCCACGTCGCCGACGACAACTTCCTGCAGCCGCAGCCCGGCACCGCGGTGGGCGACCATCTCGCGAGCGGGCTCGTTCCCCTCGCGCTGTTGGCGGCCGCGGCAATCGCGTACGCTCGCCTTCGACCCGGCGCGCAGGCGGCGAGCGCGCTCCTGGCCGGCTTCTTCGGAGTGCTCAGTGGCACCGAGGCCGCCTACTACACGGTCAGCGGCGGCCCTACCGGCGATGACTTCAGCGGATTGCTGGCGATCCTCGGTGGACTCGTGCTGCTCGTCGTCGGGACGGTGGCGCTCTGGCGCTCGCGACGCACCGACGACCGGCCGCTGCGTCGGTACGTGCGGCGCGGCGTCATTAGCGCAGGCGCCGTCGCGCTCGCCGCAGTGGTGCTCTTCCCGACGGCGCTTGCGTACGTCGTCACACACACGGCTCGGGTCGGCGTGCCGGCCGCGAACCTCGGCGCCACGCCCGAGGACGTTTCCTTCACCACAAGCGACGGGCTCCGGCTCGAGGGCTGGTTCGTCCGGTCGCGAAACGGCGCAACGGTGATCGTCTTTCCGGGCCGTTCGGGGCCCCAAAAACAAGCGCGGATGCTTATCCGGCACGGCTACGGCGTCTTGCTCTTCGACCGTCGGGGGGAGGGTGCGAGCGAGGGCGATCCAAACGCCTTCGGCTGGGTCGGCGACCGCGATCTCGATGCGGCCGCGGCCTACCTGCGCGGGCGTCCGGACGTCGACCCCGAGCGGATCGGCGGTATCGGCCTTTCGGTTGGCGGGGAGATGCTCATCCACGCGGCCGCGCACTCGGAAGCGTTCAGGGCGGTCGTCTCGGAGGGCGCGAGCGGGCAGTCGACGCGCGACGGACTCGCTAACGGGGACAGGCTCGAATCCATATTCGGGGGCGCCGCGAACACGGTGGCGGTCGCCCTCTTCACGAACACCCTGCCCCCACCGAGCCTGAAGAGCGAGGTGGTGAGGATCGCGCCGACTCCGGTCTTCTTCGTCTACGGCGAGCATGGCCAGGGAGGCACGGAGAGAAAGCCGAACAGGCTCTTCTACGCGGCCGCTCGCGAGCCGAAGGAGATCTGGGAGGTCCCGGGAGGCCAGCACATCGCCGGCATCACGACGCGGCCCGAGGAGTACGAGCGGCGGGTGATCGGGTTTTTCGACGACGCGCTGCTGGGCGCCGAATGACGCGCGAACCCGGTGAAGACGCACCGCCCCTCGCCCGCCTTCGCGCTGCTCGGACGGGAACTCGGAAAGGAGCTCACATGGGACACGACGGAACGCGGCTCTCGAACCTGAGCGCGAGCCGACTTCTCGTCCGGGCCGCTTCTATGGGCGGGACTGATCCTCTTCCACCCGAACCCGGGCGAAGGGAGCCCGTACGAGGAGATTTCGGACGAGGCCAACCGCTGGCTCTTCGTCCACGTCGGGCAACTCGTTCTCACCCCGTTCCTCGTCTTCGCCGTGTGGAGGCTCCTCGACGGCCTCTCGTCGGCGGCGGCGCGGGTGAGCCGGGTCGCCCTCGTCGTCTGGGCGGTCTTCTTCAGCGCGTACGACTCCGTTCAGGGAATCGCGACCGGCGTCCTCATCCGCCACGCCAACGGTCTCGCAGGGGAGGAACAAGCCGCCGTAGCCGGGGCGATCGATTTCCTCGTGAACGACAGCCAGCTCGCCGGAAGCGTCTCCGCCGTTTGGGGCGTCGCGG
>JALZGN010000233.1 GCA_030861005.1 Actinomycetota bacterium | reverse complement strand
GTCGCCCGGTCGACGGATCGGTCGTAGGCTCGGCCGGCGGCGCCCCCGGCGCGAACGCGCCCGGCGCTGCGCCCGTCTTCGACTCGGGCGGGCCGCTTGCGGGGTCGTCCGGCGTCGCCATGCGCTTACGCGATGTACGCCTTCTTCACCATGACGGACGTCTGGTGCCCGAGCTGCACGCCGCGGACGTTCTTCTTCGCCACGTGGAGCCGGTTGATGAAGGCGGGGATCGACGTTCCCGCCTCGTTGGCGACGATCGTGAGCGCGTCCTGGTACGCCTGCTTCTGCTCCTCCTCGTCGGTGGTCGCCAGGCCCTTCGCGACGAGGTCGTCGAGCTCCTTGCTCTTCAGCTTCGACTCGTTCCAGGGCGCGTTCGACGTATACGTGATCGACAGGGCCTCGTTCGGATGGCGCCGCGTGTAGTACGACGTGTACATCGGCTTCACGAGCCACACCTGATCCCAGAACGTGTCCGCCGGCCACTGCTTGATCTTCACGCGGATCCCCGCCGGCTCGACTACCTGTCCATAGGCGACCGCGAGGTCGACCATCGCCCCGTACGCCTGTGAGGTGATCAGCTCGACGTCGATGCCGTCCGGGTAGCCCGCGTCGGTGAGGAGCTGCTTCGCCTCGTCGATGTTCTGCGCTCGAGCGCCGACCTCCTGCGGGAAGAAGGGATCGCTCGACGGGACCGGGACATCGCTCGTCGTCTCGCCGTAGCCCTGGTACGCCGTCTGCACGACGCGGTCGCGGTCGACCGCGATCTTGAGCGCCATCCGGACGCGCTCGTCATCGAACGGCGGCTTCGTCGAGTCCATCGCGATGAGGAGGTATGTCGCGTTCTTGAACTCCATGAGCTGCACGTTCGGGTTGCCCTTGACGGTGGCGGCGGCCGAGAAGTCGATGTTGTCCGAGACGTGCGACTCGCCTGAGACGACGGACTGCACCTTGGTCGACTGCTCCGTGATGATGACGCCGCGCACCCCGTCGAGGTAGGGAACTCCCTTGTCCCAGTACTTCGGGTTCTTCTGGAGCTCCCAGCTTCGGGCGGGCGTGAACGACTTGAGCATGAACGCGCCGGTTCCGATCCCCTTGCTGAAATCGGTCGTTCCGCTCTGGACGAGCCGCGCCTGGCGGGCGGACAGCGTCAGCGGGATGAGGGAGTCGGGCCGCTTCAGCTTGAGGACGAGCGTCCCAGCGTCGGGCGTCTGGATTCCGTCCTTGTCGAGGCTCTGCGACAGGCGGTCGTAGATGCCGCTTCCGAGCTTCTCGTTGAGCTGCCGCTCGATGGAGAAGGCCGCGTCCTTCGACGTGAAGGGCTTCCCGTCGTGCCAGGTGACGCCCTGGCGGAGGTTGAACGTCCACTCGGTGACGTCCGAGTTCGCCTCCCAGGACTCGGCGAGCACCGGATGGACGTTGAAGTCGGCATCGGCGACCGTGAGCGCGTCGTAGAGGAGGTCGGTGTAGATGCCGTCGTTGACGTTCGTCTGGACGGCAGGATCGAGGCTCTCCTTGGGGCCGCCTGTATCGCTGATCGCGAGCTGCAGCACGCCGCCGCGCCGCGGCGTACCCCCTTGCCCCTGCTCGCCCTCCTCGCCGTCGCCGCCTCCACACGCCGCGAGCAGGCTTCCGCCGGAGAGAAAGATCACTCCCGCCGCCCCGCGGCGCAGGAGCTCCTCACGGGTCAGCCCTTCGCCGCCGCGCTTCCGTTCGAAATACATGCCTTCGTCTGCCATTTCCCCTCGCTCCTTCGTCGCTGGCTCCTGCCTACGGTCCCCCGTTCGAGCTTCCCACGAGGTAGGCGCCGATCTCGCTCGCTGTTTTCTTGCACGCCTCCGCAAGCTGCGGAAGCCTCTGCGGCTCGAGCCGGTACGCCGGGCCGCAGACGTTCAACGCCGCCCGACACCGGTTCGAGCTGTCGAACACCGGTACTGCGACGCCGTTCAAGCCGTCCTCGTACTCCCCGATGGCGGTTGCGAAGCCGGCCTCTCGCACCCGCTCGATCTCGTCTGCGAGCGCGTCGGGCCGGGTGATCGTGCGCTCCGTTCGCGGTTCGAGCGGTCCCTCGGGCAAGCCGCTGTCGCCGAACGCGAGCATCACCTTGCCGTCCGACGTGGCATGGATGCCGCTCGATCTCCCGACCCAGTTCCGGACCCCGACGACATGGCGCGAGTCGACCTGGGCGATCGTCGTCACATCCTCGCCGCGCCGCACGTTCAGCGTCACGGTCTCATCCGTCCGCTCGGCGAGCTCCGTCATCGGCTTGCGTGCGACTTCGGCGAGGTCGCGCCTGAGCACGGCGAGCACCGCGAGTCGCCCGAGCTCCGGGCCGAGCCGAAGCGCGTCCCCGTCGCGCGTCAGGAACCCGCGAGCGCTGAGCGTGGCCGCGAGCCTCGAGGCTGTGCTTCGGTGAACGCCGAGCCGGGCGGCGATGTCACTGACGGTGAGCGATTGGCGTTCGCCGTCGAACGCTTGCAGAGCCTGAAGCGCTCGATCCGCCGTTAGTAGCGTGTTGTTGCGCATACCGCAACGTGGCGATCATAACGCGCGCCGGAACCGGAAAAAAGCCTTCTTCGTCGCCCCGGTGTCATGGTCACAGCTTCGAGCTCGCCGCGTCGGCCGCTTGCGACGCAGGCGATCGACGAGCATACGGGCGTGCGCTCCTCCGCCGACGAGCTCGTCCTCGCGAGGCCGCTTGCGCGAGGCCGGCCGCTCGTCGGATACGGGCTCGTCGTCACGGGAGCGCTTCTCGGCGGGATCAACGCGACCGTAGCCAAGGTCACGATCGTCTCGGGAGACGTGAGCGCCGTCCGCCTCGCGCAGTTTCGCGCGTTGACTGCCGCCGCGCTCCTGCTCGCTGGACTCACGCTCGCCGGCCGGCGGAGGATCGTACCCCCGCGCCGCCAGCTCCCCTTCCTGGTGGCGTTCGGCGTAGTCGGACTGGCGCTCGCGCAGGCGTCGTACTTCCTGAGCATCGAGCGGCTGGAAATCGGAGTCGCGCTCCTGATCGTCAACGTGTCGATCGTGTTCGTCGCGACGTGGGGGCGCTTGGTCGGCTCCGAGCAAGCGGGGACCCGGCTCTGGATCGCGATCGTGCTCGCGCTCGCCGGCCTCGCCCTCGTCGTCGAGGCGTGGCGGGTTGCCGCGCTGGACGCGCTCGGGGTGACAGCCGCGCTCGTCGCGGCGCTCACCTACTCCACGTACATCCTCCTGGCCGATCGGAACGCCCGGCTCGGCGGGCACGCGTCCGTCTTCGTCGCCTGGGGGTTCGCGTTCGCATCCGTGTTCTGGGCCGTCGCGCAGCCGTGGTGGAACTTCCCCTTCGAGCGTCTCGACGACCGGGTCTCGCTCCTGGGTCGCCTGGGCGCGCACACGGGTCCGGTCTGGCTCCTCCTCCTCTACGTCGTTCCGTTCGGCACGGTCGGGGTCTTCGTCCTCTACGCCGCCGCGCTCAGATACATCTCGCCGACGCACGTCATGCTGGTCGGGGTGCTCGAGCCCGTGTTCGCGACGGTCGTCGCGTTCGCCTGGCTCGGCGAGACGCTCGCCCCTCCCCAGCTCGTCGGCGCCGTCCTCGTCGTGGGCGCGCTCCTCCTCGCGCAGAGCGCGCGCGTCCGCGCGCCCCGCGAACCGAGTCAACCGCCGAGGTGAACGAGCGCCTCTCGGAGCACGGCCGGGCGGTCGGTGAAGATGCCCGTCACGCCGAGGTCGGCGAGCTCGCGCATCCGCGCCGGATCGTTGACGGTGAAGACCGTCGTGGCGAGGCCGAGCGAGCGCGCTCCGGCGACGACCTGCGGGCGCGCGGTTCCGTCTTCGAGCCCGACGCCCCAGAAGCCGCTCGCGGCGGCCAGGTCGGGCCGCCGTCCGAGGTTGAGCACGGTGCGCAGATCGGGACGCTTACGCCGGATCTTCGCGACCGTTCGCACGCGGAACGAGAGCATGAGCACCGCTTCCGGCGTGATCGCCTGCGCGGAGAGCGCGGCGAGCGTTCCCTCGGTCGCGCCCTCCTCCTTGATCTCGATCGCGAGCCCGATCCGGCCGGCAAGCACGGCGAGGACCTCGTCGAGCGTATGGACGCAGGCGGGGCGCCTCCCACGAACCGGGTCGTGCGCGACGACGAGCTCGCCGTCGCCGCTTCGTCTCACGTCGAACTCGATGTAGTCGGCGTTCTGGGCGATCGCGAGCTCGAAGGCCGCGAGCGTGTTCTCGGGCGCGTCCCAGGACGCGCCGCGATGCGCGATGACGAGCGGTCTCACTCGCCCACGAAGCGCTTCACGAGCTCGACGTCGAGGCGCTCGGCGAGCTCGTCGGCGGCCGCGAGTCGCTCGGGCGCGAGCGTCCCGAGGAGAGCGACGCAGCGCATCCCAGCCGCCTTCGCCGCCGCGACGCCCGCCTCCGTGTCCTCGAACACGACCACCCGATCGGGCGCGAGGTCGCCGTCGAGAAGGGCGAGCGCGCGTTCGTAGCCCTCCGGATGCGGCTTTCCGCGCCCGACGTCGTCGGCCGACACGAGCACCGAGAAGGCGTCGGCGATCCCGGCCGCTTCCAGCACGGGCTCGACTTCGATCCGGGCCGCGCCGGTCACGAGCGCCACCGGAATCCGCGCCGCCGCGTAGCGGACGGCCTCGCGCGCCTCTGGCGGAACGGTCGACCCGCCCGCGACCGCCGCCCGGTAGCGAGCGATCCGCTCGCCGACGACCTTCTCCACGTCAGGGTGGTCGCGACCGAGCCACGTCCGCACGATCTCGGGATCGGAGAGGCCGGCGAGCCGACCGAAGTACTCGTCCGCGGTGAGCGGCTTACCGTACTCACAGAAGAGCTGCGAGAAGATCTCGGCGAGGACGAGCTCGTCGTCCGAGAGCGTGCCGTTGAAGTCGATCATGACGGCGCCGGCTCGCACGGCCGGAGACACTATCCGGCTCCATGCCAGCGTCCGCGATCGCCCTGGCGGTTGCCGCCGCGTTCCTCCACGCGTTCTGGAACCTCGTGGTCGCGCGCGCCCGCGACCCGGAAGCGGCGACCGCACTCGCCTTCCTGGTCGCGCTCGTCGCCTACGCTCCCGTCGCGGCCGCCACCTGGCGGATCGAGGCGCGCGCGTTGCCCTACGTCGCGGCGACGAGCTGCCTCCACCTCTGTTACACCGCCCTCCTCGCCGCCGCGTACCGGCGCGCGGAGCTCTCGGTCGTCTATCCGATCTCGCGTGGGACGGCGCCCGTCCTCGTCCTCGTGGTCGGTGTGGCCGTCCTCAGCGCGGACACGTCCCCGGGTCAGGTGCTCGGCGTCTGCCTCGTCGCCGCGGGGATCCTGCTCGTTCGCGGGATCCGCGAAGCGGCGCACCCGCGGGGAGTCGTCTTCGGGCTCGTCATCGGCGGCCTGATCGCCGCGTACACGCTGAACGACAGCTACGGCGTTCGGCACGCGGCGCCGTTTGCCTACCTGGAAATCGGGATGCTCGTCCCGGCGCTCGCGTACTCGGGCGCCCTTACTCGCCTCCGCGGCCTCGGTGCCCTCCACGCCGAGCTGACCTGGGCCACCGTCGCGGCCGGCGTCGCCACCTTCGGCTCGTACGGTCTCGTCCTCGCCGCCCTCCAGTACGCCCCGGCGGCGTCGGTCGCCGCCATCCGCGAGGTGAGCATCGTCATCGCCGCCGGGCTCGCCGCGCTCGTCCTCGGCGAGAGCGTGGGCGCTCTCCGGCTGCTGGGAGCGATCCTCGTCGTCGGCGGCGTCGCCTTCATCAGCATCTCGTGAGCGCGTAGGGTCTCTCCATGGCAGCCCCGCGCGTTCAGGAAGTGGGGAGCGTGACGGACGGAGCTCCAGAGGCGCTTCGGCAGCACCTGCGCCGACCGAGATACGAGATCTTTCCCGCGGCAGGAATCGCCGACGAGCTTTCCGAGCTCGTTCCGCGCGAGGTCAAGGTCACCGTGACCGCTTCGCCCCGCCTCGGGACGGGCGCGACCCTGGAGCTCGCCGAGGAGATCTCGCGCCGCGGCTATCGGGTCGCGCCTCACCTGTCGGCACGTCTCATCCGCGACTCACGTGAGCTCGAGGAGATCCTCGACCGCCTGCGCGGGGCCGACCTCCGAGACGCGTTCGTCGTCGCGGGCGACGCCAAGGAGCCGGCCGGCGAGTTCAAGGGCGCGTTCGATCTCCTGACGGCGATGACGGAGCTCGGTCACGAGCTCGTCCACGTCGGGATCACCGGCTATCCCGAGAGCCACCCCTTCATAAGCGACGAGGCCACGATCCAAGCGATGTTCGAGAAAGCCCCCCACGCGACGTACATCGTGAGCCAGGTCTGCTTCGAGCCTCGCACAATCGTCTCGTGGATCGAGGCCGTCCGCGAGCGGGGCGTCGACCTGCCGATCGACATCGGGATCCCGGGCGTCGCGGCGCGCACGAAGCTCCTGGGAATCGCGCGGCGGATCGGCGTCGGCGAGTCGATCGCGTTCCTCGCGAAGCGGCGGACCTGGATCACTCAGCTCCTGAAGCCGGCCGGCTATGGCCCCGACCACATCGTCGCGGGGGTGGTTCCGACGCTCTCGAACCCCGTTTCCGGCATCGCCGGCTTCCACGTCTACACGTTCAACGAGCTCGGACCGACCGAGCGGTGGCGACGCCGAGTGCTGGCCCGGCTCGGCGAGACGTAGCGGCCGCCGTACGAGCCGGCCGCGGGCGTGCGGCGGCAGATCGGGCGGTATGGTCCGCCCGTGGTTCGAATCGAGCCCGATCTCGTCGCCGAGGGGAAGCGGTTGGTCGCCCGGGCAAGCGAGACCGGCCTCCCGCTTCGCCTCCTCGGAGGCGTCGCGATTCGGCTACGAGCGCCCGGTGAGCTTCCCGCTCCCTTCACGAGGAGCTACGCGGATCTCGATTTCGCCACCGCAAGGGGCGCGTCCGGCAAGGCCCAGGTGTTCTTCCGAAACGAGGGATACGAACCGCACAAAGCCTTCAACGCGCTGAACGGGAACGAGCGGCTCCTCTTCTTCGACACGGCGAACGACCGGCAAGTCGACGTCTTCGTCGGCCAGTTCGCGATGTCGCACCGGGTGCCGCTCGGCTCGCGGCTTGAGCTCGAGCCGACCACGCTTCCCCTCGCGGAGCTTCTCCTGACGAAGCTCCAGATCGCCGAGCTGAACGAGAAGGACGTGCGCGACGCGCTCGCCCTGTTTTACGGGCACCCCGTCGACGAGCGCGACGGCGACGCCATCAACGCCGCCCGCGTCGCGGAGTTGTGCAGCACCGACTGGGGGCTGTGGCGCACCCTCACCGGCAACCTCACGGCCTCCCGGAACCGACTGGCCCACTACGAGATGCCCGACGAGGAGAAGGACCGGTTGCGCGCGGCGATGGACGCCCTGCTCGATCGCATCGAGCGCGAGCCGAAGTCGCGCGCCTGGAAGTTCCGCGCCCGCATCGGCGAGCGCAAGCGCTGGTACACGTTGCCCGAGGAGGTAGCGGGCGGGCCCTGACCCGCGTTAGGCTGACGTCGTGCGGCTGTTCTTCGCCACGGACATCCACGGCTCGGATACGTGCTGGCGGAAGTTCCTGAACAGCGGCAAGCACTACGGGGCCGACGTGATCGTCCTCGGCGGCGACATGACCGGGAAAGCGCTCGTGCCGATCGTGCACGAAGGAGGCGACCGCTGGCGCGCGACGC
>JALZGN010000219.1 GCA_030861005.1 Actinomycetota bacterium | reverse complement strand
CTTGCGAGCGACCGAGCCGGTCGTTACCCGCGGCCCGTCGTCCTGCTCGGGTACCCGCGGGACGGCGCGCTCGTCGCGACGCCGGCAACGGCGGGTGTGCCTCGCACCGTCGTCGCGTCCGATGCGTACGACCGGCGCCTCCGCGCGCGGCTCGTCGTGCCGCTCCGCGGGCGCGTCGAGCCAGGAGAGAGCGGCGGACCCGTCGTCGACCGCCACGGGCGGGTCGTCGCGATGGTGTTCGGCGGTTCTCGGGGCGTGCGGGGCGGCTTCGCGGTCCCGGTTGAGCTCGTCGACGCCGGCCTCGGACGCGCGTCGCGCCCTGTCTCGTCGGGGCCCTGCGTCCGCTAGACGGCGGCCGGCGAGCGCGACGCACCGACGTTCGGCGATTCGCCGCTCGCCCTCGACACGGAATCGCCCGCCTCTCGGGACCTTCGTTGCGTCCTCGGCGCGTTCTTTCGCGCGACGATCGATGCATGCGGTCAAACGTCGTCTTCGCTCCCACCGGATCTGCTCGTCGCGCTCGCTGCACGCGAAACGACTGCTCGTGCGCGATCGTCGGCATCGCGCCGAGCGAGGACGTCGGGCTCCCGTTCGCCGGCGCCTTCGTCGCGGCGCGCTAAGCCGATGGAGATGCCGGAGATATCGCGCCGGCGCGCGCTCGCGTACGCAGCCGTACTCATCGCTCTCCTCGCGCTCGCAGCCCGGTTCGTCGGTAGCCCGGATGACGCTCGACCGGCGCCGCCGAAGACGGCGGAGCTCAAAGCCGAGCCCCAGAAGCCGCGGCAGGTGATCGTCCACGTCGTCGGCGCCGTGGTCGAGCCGGGTCTCTACCGCCTCGCCGACGGGAGCCGCGTCGACGACGCCATCCGCCGCGCGGGCGGAGCGAAGCCGAAGGCCGCGCTCGAGCTCGTGAACCTCGCCGCGCCCGTCGCCGACGGCCAGCAGGTCGTCGTCCCGGCGCGCGGGGCCGCGGGCGGGGGAGCGGCGGGATCGAGCGCGAGCGCTCCTTCGACCAGGCGCGTCCACCTGAACAGCGCCACCGTCGAGGAGCTCGACGCGCTGCCCGGCGTCGGTCCCGTCACGGCCCAGAAGATCGTCGACTATCGAACGGCGAAGGGCGCCTTCTCGTCGGTCGACGAGCTCGACGCCGTCCCCGGGATCGGGCCGGCGCGCCTGGCCGAGCTTCGCGAGCTCGTCGACCTCTGATGACGTCCCTCCCGCTTCCGTCGCGGCTTCCGGCGCCGCACCTCGTCGTGGGCGCGCTCGTCCTCGGTCTTGCCGCCTCGCTCGTCCTGCGCGTCCCCGTCGGCCTCGTCGCTCTCGCCGCCGCCGCCCTCGCCCTCTCCGCCCCGTTCCTCGGCGCTACCCGGATCGTCGCCGTCGCCGCGGCGCTCGCGGCGGGTGGCCTTTGGTGGGGAGGTGTCCGCCTCGAGGCGCTGGACGCGAGCGTGCTCGCCGGCGAGGTCGGGAGAACCGAGCTTGCCCGGCTCGAGATGACCGGTCCTGCGCGGCGCGGCGCGTTCTCCGTCCGGGTTCCGGCGCGCGTCCTTCGCTTCGGCGGGCGGGACGTGAATGAGCCGGTGCTGCTCGAGCTCCCGCCCGCGCGTAGCCCGCCGCAGGGGGCGATCGTCGACCTCGTCGCGACCGTGAAGCGCCCGCGCAAGGCGAAAGCCGGCGAGCGCTTCGACGAGACGACGTACCTGCGGCGACAGGGCGTCGACGTCGTCCTCCACGCCGGCTGGTACCGGGAGGCCGCCCGCCGCGGCGGCGTCGCCGGCCTCGCCGACCGGCTCCGCGGGTGGCTCGTGAAATCGATCGCCCCCGGGCTCGCCGGGGAGCGGCGGGCGCTCGTCGCCGGCGTCGTTCTCGGCGAGGACGAAGGATTGAGCGACGAGCTTCGGGACGCGTTCCGGGCGTCCGGTCTCTACCACCTCCTGGCCGTCTCCGGGCAGAACGTCGCGTACGTCGTCTTCGGCGCGATCCTCGTCGTGTGGGCGCTCGGGCTCCCGCGCTGGGCGGGCCAAGTCGCGGCGCTCGGTGCGACGGCGGGTTACGTAGCCGCGGTCGGTTGGCAGCCGTCGGTCGTCCGCGCCGGGATTGCGGGTGGGCTCGCCTCGCTCGCCTGGCTCGCCTCGCGGCCGACGGACCGCTGGTATTTCCTCCTCCTCGGCGCCGCCGTTCTGCTCGCGGTCAGCCCGTACAACGCGCTCGAGCCGGGCTTCCAGCTCTCGTTCGCCGCCGTCGCGGCGATCTTCGTGCTCGTTCCGCGCCTGGAGCGGCGCCTCGAGGGCTACCCGCTTCCGCGCCGGCTCGCCGACGTGCTCGCCGTCTCGCTCGCGTGCGGCGTCGCCACGGCGCCGATCCTCTGGCTCCAGTTCGGCGCGGTCCCTCTCTGGTCGATCGTCGCAAACGCGCTCGCCGAGCCGGCTGTCGCGCCGCTCCTCGGTCTCGCGTTCGCAAGCGCGGCCCTCACTCCCGCCCTTCCGGGCGCCGCTCACGCGCTCGCCTCGCTGAACGGCTGGCTCGCCGCCTACCTGGCGTGGTGCGCGCGCCTCGTCGGCGGCCTCCCGCACGCACAGCTCACGTCATCCGGCGCCCTTGCGGCGGTAGCGGCGCTCGCCCTGCTCGCCGCTCTCGGCGTTCGCGCCCGGCCGCCCCGCGCGCCGCGGATCGCCGTGCTCACGGCGATCGGGCTTGTAGCGGTCGTCGCGTGGCGGGCGTGGATTCCCGACCGCGAGCTGGCCGCACCTCCACCCGACGGGCTTCGCGTCTCCTTCCTCGACGTCGGCCAGGGCGACGCGATCCTCGTCCAGGTCCGCGAGGGGGCGGTCCTCGTCGACCAGGGACCGCCGGAGGGCGAGGTGGCCGGCCAGCTCGAGCGCCTCGGCGTCCGGCGCCTGCGCGCGCTCGTCCTCACGCATCCGCAACGGGACCACGTGGGTGCTGCCGCCGAAGTGCTGGC
Organism: Actinomycetota bacterium; assembly: GCA_030861005.1. Lineage (GTDB taxonomy): Bacteria > Actinomycetota > Thermoleophilia > Gaiellales > Gaiellaceae > JALZFU01. The sequence goes on along the minus strand of JALZGN010000219.1, from coordinate 1,637 downwards.
CGACGTGCGAGTCGACATGGTGCTCGACCCGCGCCTCCCGAACGAGAGCCCCGACGAGCGGGCGGCGCTCGTGGAGGCGAAGCGACGCGGCGTCCGCATCGTCACCGCGCGCGCCGGGCAAGCCTACCGCCTCGGGCGTCTCCGGCTCCGGGTCCTCTGGCCCGACGGACCCGGAAGCCCAGGCGAGGATCCGAACCAGCGGGCGATCGTCCTCCTCGCGTCGTACGGGGAGACGGACGTGCTTCTCACCGCCGACGCCGAGTCCGACGTGACGCTCCCGCTCCATCCGCCTCCGGTCGAGATCCTGAAGGTCGCGCACCACGGTTCCGCGGATCCCGGCCTTCCCGACCTCCTCGCGCTCGTTCGGCCGCACGTCGCCGTGATCTCGGTTGGCGAGGGGAACGACTACGGCCATCCTGCTCCCTCGACCCTCCGCGCGCTCCGGGCGGCCGGAGATCTCTCCGTCTATCGGACGGACGAGGACGGGCGCGTGGTCGTCGATTCGGACGGGGAGCGGCTCTCGGTCCGGGAAGAGCGCTGACTATCCTCGCGCTGTGGCGAGCGATCCGCTTCGGCCCGTCTACCTTCTGACGGGAAGCGACCGGCCGAAGGTCCGGCGTGCGCTCGCGCGCCTCCGTGGGCGGTTCCCCCCGGAAGCAGTGGAGCTTTTCAGCGCGGACACGGCGACCGGCGCCGACGCGGTCGCCGGCTGTAATGCGCTCGGTCTCTTCGGCGACGACGGTGCCCGCCTCGTCGTCGTCGAGGGAGTCGAGCGCTGGCGGGCCGACGACGCCGAGGCGGTCGTGGAATACCTGCGGGATCCCGTCGGAGGCGCCGTTCTCGCGCTCGTCGCCGACGCGGCGCTTCGACAGCCGCAACTCGTCGCGGCTGTCGAGGGGGCCGGCCACGTCCTTCGCTTCGACGTCCCGAAGCCGCGCGATCCCTCCGTCTGGGTGCGCGGCGAGTTCGAGCGGGTCGGCGTGCGTGCGGACGCCGAGGCGGCGCGCGCGCTCGTCGAGATCGTGGGCGACGACGTCGTCGAGCTCGCCGCCGAGGTCGAGAAGATCGCGACCTGGGCAGGCGACGAGGCGATTGGTCGACGGGAGGTCGAACTCCTCGCGACCGGGACGGGGGAGACGTTCGTCTGGACCCTCACCGACGCCTGGGGCAGCCGAGATGTCGCCCGGGTGCTCGGGGTGTGTGAGTCGCTCCTCGAGCGCCGGGCGAGGGAGCCGTTCTCGATCGCGGTCGCCCTCGCCTCGTACGTCGGCCGCGTTCGCGCGGCCCAGGCGCTCGAGCAGGAAGGAGCGAGCGCCGGCGAGGTGGCGAAGCGCCTGCGGATCAAGGAGTATCCGGCGCGCAAGGCGCTGCAGCACGCAAAGAGCTTCTCGCGCGACGAGCTCGATCTGATCGTGGTCCGCCTCGCCGAGCTCGACGCGGCGCTCAAGGGGGCAAGTCGCCTCGCCGCCGAGCTCGAGCTCGAGCGCGCGCTCGTCGGCGTGACGGCGGAGCGGGCTCCCGCGGCCGCGGGCTAGGGCGGGGCGCCGAGCGCGACGCCGCGCCTGCGGCTACTCCGCGGAGCGCGAGACGAGCCGTGCCGCCTGAGCCTTCTTTCGCGCGGCGGCGTTCGGGTGGAG
>JALZGN010000215.1 GCA_030861005.1 Actinomycetota bacterium | reverse complement strand
GTGCTCCACCGGGCGCTCGTCGCCGTCGGCCGCGCCTGGGAGCCGCGGGTCGGCGCGGCGACCAGGCGATTCACCGCGCTCGCCGCGGCCAGCATCGCGCCGCCGCACGGGATCGTCGTCATCGACGACGACGAGAGCGCGCTCTTCCTCGAGCCGCTCCCGCTCGACCTCTTAGCGCTCACGCCCGAGCGACGCCGGGAGCTCTCCGACCTCGGGATCAGGCGAATCGGCGAACTCGCCGGGCTCCCGGGCGCCTCCGTCGCCGACCGGCTCGGCCCCGAAGGAGAGGAGGTGTGGCGGATCGTGAGCGGCGCCGAGCGCGGCCGCGTCGAGGGGCGGCGACCGCCGTCCGAGCTCGCCGAGGAGCTCGAGTTCCCGGAGGCGATCGGGAACGAGCTGACGCTCGAGCGCGCGCTCGCGGCGCTCCTCGACCGCCTGCTTGCTCGGCCGGAGCGCGCGGGGCGGATCCCGAGGCAGGTCGCGCTCGCAGCGCGCCTCGTCGGTGGCGGCTCCTGGCGACGCTTGCTCACCCTTCGCGAGCCGACCGCCGAGCCCGAGCGGCTCCGGATCGCGCTGCGGCCGAGGCTCGCCGAGCTCGTCGCCCCGGTCGTCGCCCTTCGTCTCGAGCTCGGCGAGCTCACGGAGTCGGTCGGGGCGCAGGCCGAGATCGTCCGGCCGCGCGGCAGCCGGCTTCGGGAACGGCTTCGCGAGGGGCTTCGTCAGGCGCGCGTCGGCGCGGGGCTCGACGCCGTCTGCAGCGTGGTGGAGGTCGCACCGTGGTCGCGGATTCCGGAAAGCAGGGCGATTCTCGTCCCGCGCGACGACTGAACGAGCCCCAGCCGGCTCTCGTCGTCACGCGCGGCGTCGGCCGGGGTGCCGCGCCGGTGACCGTCAATCGCCTGCCGGTCGCTCGCGTCCGCGAGGAGTGGCGGGTCGTCGACCGCTGGTGGACGGAAGAGCCCGTACGGAGGCGCTACTTCGACGTCGTCCTCGAGAGCGGCCAGAACGCCGTCGTCTTCCACGACGAGGAGGGGGGAGGATGGTTCGCCCAGCGGGGCGCGTGAGGGAGAGCCGATCGTCGGTGCATTCGCCGCTCGCCGACACCCGAGGTCTTCGTCTGGCTGGAAGCGCCCGACACGCCGAGGGGCGGGGTCCGGCCCGCCACGGTCAGCCGGCCGACATCGCCCGTCGGCGCGCGCTACGAGCTCGCTTCGCGCCTCTAGTACGGCTGGACGACGACCTCGAAGTCGTACTTGGAGGCGATCGCGGCGAGAAGCTGGGGATCCGGCCGCCCGTCGCCCGCGGCCTGGGCCGCCTCCTTCTCGTACTGCTCGAAGCCTCCCGGCGCCGTGAGGTTGACCGCGCGGACGGGCTCGTCGCCCGAGTTCGAGAACGCGTGCGCCGTCCCGGGCGGGAGGAGCGTGAAGGAGCCCGCCGGAGCGTCGTGCGCGTCCTCGTCGATCTGGACGGTGAGCGTCCCCTCGAGGACGTAGAAGCAATCGACGAACGTCTTGTGCCGGTGGAGCGGCAGTCCCTGGAAGTCGGGCAGAAGACGAGTCTCCGAGAGCGAGAACGTCCCGTCGCCGTCCGAGCCCTCGGCCTTGAACGTCGTCCGCGCCGCGCCGGTGGCGATCGTCTCGCCCTCGTCGGGCCCGCGGACGAGTGCGTCAGAGGGCGGTCGGCCGCCGTCCGCGGGTGGATCGAAGGTGTCGAAGCGGGCGGCGTCCTCTTCGCGCTCGTCGCGCATCGCGCGGAGGTACTCGCCGAACGCCATCCCGGGCGCGTGGATGTTGAGGAAACGAGCCTCGTCCGTCCCTTCGTTCCCGAAGGTGTGGACGACCTCGGCGGGGACGAGGACGAGCGAGCCCGCGCCTGCCTTCACCGTCTCGGCGGCCCGGGGTCCGAGCCCGAAGACGAGCGAGCCGTCGAGCACGTAGAAGGCGTCGGCGTGACGGCGGTGGATGTGCGGGTCGGGACCGCGCTCACCGACTGCGTAGCGCGACCACGTGACGGCCACGCCCTCGGCGTCGGCCAAGAGGAGGACCGTCCGTTCGGCGCGGTCGCTGATCGCCTCGCCGTCACCGGGCCGGAGGAAGACGGGATCCATCGGCGCCGACTCTACGCCAGCAGCTTTCGCCTCTGCCGAGAACACGACATCTCGCGTACGCGAGATCCATCTACCCCGGGGACCCCCCCTGAGCTACCCCCTCATGGGTCAGGATAGCCCTCGCCGGCGCGCGGGAGGGGCGCGCAACGTGGCGGGAGCGTGACGAGGCGTGACGACTTCCGCGCCGTACGTCGAGCTCCACTGCCACAGCGCCTACTCCTTCCTCGACGGGGCGTCGCGCCCCGAGGAGCTCGTCTTGGCCGCGGCCGAACTCGGCTACCCGGCGCTCGCCCTCACCGACCATAACGGCGTCTACGGCTCGCTCGAGTTCGCGCACGCCGCGAAAGCGTTCGGCGTCCGTCCGATCACGGGGGCCGAGGTCACGCTCGCAGACGACTCGCATGTCACGCTCCTCGTCGGGAGCGCGCGCGGCTACGCGAACCTCTGTCGCCTCCTTACGCTCGCGCACGCGGGCCGGCGCCTCGAGCCGCGGCTCGACCAGGCGCATCTCGAGGAGCAAAACGAGGGACTGGTCTGCCTCTCCGGCTGCGCCCGCCGCGGCCTCGCCGTCCAAAACCCGAACGGCGCCGCGCGCCTCGCGCGCGCCTTCGCGCCCGACCGCTTCTACGTGGAGCTCCAGCGCCCGCTCGTCCGGGGGGACGCACGTCGAAACGCGGCCCTGCGCGCGTTCGCCGAAGCGCTCGGCCTCCGCACCATCGTCACCGGAAACGTCCATGCGCATGCGCCGCGCCGGACCGCCCTCCAGGACGTCCTCGTCGCCGTCAAGAACCGCACGCCGCTCGAAGGGTGCGAGCCGGAGCGGCGTGGAAACGACGAGTGCGCCCTCCTCGCACCCGACGACGTCGCCGCCCGCTGGCCGGACGACCGCGACGCCCTCCGCGCAAGCAGCGAGCTCGCCGAGCGGCTCGCGTTCGACCTGACCGCGGAGCTCGGCTACCGCTACCCCGACTTCTCCGACGGGCCCGACCCCGCCGACGTCCAGCTCGCCCGGGTAACGCGCGTCGCCTTCGACGAGCGCTACCGGGACGCGCCGCGTCCCCTCCGCGACCGCGCCGACGCGCGGCTCCGGGAGGAGCTCGCGTTGATCGCCGAGCTCGGGCTCTCGGGGTTCTTCCTCCTGCACTGGGAGGTGCTCGAGCTCGCGCGCGAGGTGGCCGTCGAGGTGCGCGGGCCCGGCTCGCCGCGCCATCTCCTCCCGCCGGGGCGAGGGCGCGGAAGCTCGGTCGGCTCGATCGTCTGCTACCTGACGGGTCTCTCGCACGTCGACCCGGTCTCGGCCGACCTCGCGCTCGGACGCTTCCTGAACCGCGAGCTCGTCGCCGTCCCGGACATCGACCTCGACTTCCCGCGCGACATCCGCGACAAGCTGATCGTCGCCGTCTGCGACCGTTATGGCCGGGAGCACTCGGCCCTCGTCGCGAGCTTCGCGACCTACCGCGCCCGCGGTGCGATCCGCGACGTGGGCAAGGCGCTCGGCCTTCCGTACGCCGAGCTCGAGCGCCTCGCTCGCGTCTCGGACGGCTGGAACGCGCGCAGGGTGGCCGAAGAGATGGCGCTCCTCCCCGAGGCCGAGCGCCGCCGCCGCTCGCCCCGCTGGCGCGCCTTCGCGGAGCTCTGCAGAGAGATAGCGGGCCTCCCCCGCCATCTCTCGCAGCACCCGGGCGGGATGGTGATCTCGACGCGGCCGCTCTCCGACCTCGTTCCGATCGAGCCGGCTGCCATGGAAGGGCGCCAGGTCTGCCAATGGGACAAGGACTCGTGCCAGGACGCGGGCTTCCTCAAGATCGACCTCCTCGGGCTCGGGATGCTCTCGGCGGTCGAGGAGTGCGTCGACCAGATCGTGCGCCTGCGCGGCGAGACGATCGACCTCTCGCGGATACCGCTCGACGACCCGGCCGTCTACGGAGAGATCCAGGAGGCCGACACCGTCGGGCTCTTTCAGATCGAGAGCCGAGCGCAGATGCAGAGCCTCCTGCGGACGCGGCCCGAGAACCTCGACGACCTGACCGTCCAGGTCGCCCTCGTTCGTCCGGGGCCGATTCAGGGGAAGGCCGTCCACCCGTACGTCGAGCGGCGACAGCGGATCCGCGAGGACCCCGACTACGAGGTGCCGTACGACCACCCGCTCCTCGCCGAATGCCTGCGCGACACGCTCGGGACGATCATCTTCCAGGAGCAGGTGCTCGACGTCGCCGTCGCGCTCGCCGGCTTCGGCGTCGGCGAGGCGGAGGGCCTGCGGCGCGCGATGAGCCGCAAGCGCTCCGAGGCTGCGATCCAGGCGTACCGCGAGCGGTTCCTGGACGGCGCGGCGGCGAGCGGCGTACCGCGCGAGACGGCCGAGCTGGTCTTCGGGAAGATCAACGGCTTCGCGTCGTTCGGCTTCCCCAAATCGCACGCGGCGGCGTTCGCGCTCCTCGCGTACCAGTCGGCGTGGCTTCGCCACCGGTACCCGGCCGAGTTCCTGTGCGCGCTCTTGAACGCGCAGCCGATGGGCTTCTATCCGCCCGCGAGCCTCGTCCGGGATGCTCAGCGGCGCGGCGTGGAGGTGCGCCCGCCCGACGTCCAGCGCTCGGACGTGAGGTGCCGGATCGAGGGCAAAGCGGTGCGCGGGGGGCTCGCGTACGTCCGCGGTCTCGGCGAGGAACCGGCGGCCGCGCTCGTCGGCGAGCGCGACCGCGGCGGATCGTTCGCGGGCGTCCGCGACCTCGCACAG
>JALZGN010000202.1 GCA_030861005.1 Actinomycetota bacterium | reverse complement strand
CTCGCCGACCGCGCCGCGTTCGCCCCCGCCGGCGAGGGCGCTGCCGTTCTCCTCTGGCGGAACGATCACTCGGAGGCGTGGCTCAACACGTGGTGGAAGCCCCGGGACACGGGTTTTCACGACCATGACGGCTCGTGCGTGGGCGTCTACGTCGTGGACGGTCGCGTCCGGAACGAGGCGCTCGTCGTTTCCGGCCCGCGCCGTGTCCGGGAGTACTCGGCCGGGGAGACCTTCTCGTTTCCGGGCACCGGGATCCATCGCATGGAGCACGAGCGAGGCGCGGTGACGCTCCACGTCTACTCGCCGCCGATCCGAGCGATCGGCCACTTCGACGTCGAGGACGGCGAGCTCCGCCGAAGGCCGGGCTTGCCCGACGGGGCCTCGCCGCCCAGCCCCGCGCTCACGGAGACGCTCGGCCGCTAGCCACCCTCGCCCGTCGTTGAACGGCGAGGTGGGCGGTGGTAGCGTCGGGCGGTGTTCGACTTCGCTTCGCTCGACGTCGCGATCGGGCTCGTCTTCCTCTTCTTCATCCTCAGCCTCATCTGCTCGGCGATCAACGAGTTCGTCGCTTCGATGCTTCGCTGGCGTGCTGCCTTCCTTCGCGAGGGGATCGAGAACCTGCTGAGCGGAACGGACGACCGCGCCAACGGCAGCGAGCTCGCCGAGCAGATCTACCACCATCCGCTGATCCAGGGGCTCGTAAAGCCGGGATGGGCAAAGCGGCGCCGGTGGCCGTCGTACATCCCCTCGCGCACGTTCGTCGCCGCCCTCCTCGGCGACGTCGCCGACGGCGGGGCCGCGCAAACGGCCGCGGCGATGGAGGACGCGATCAACCGGCTCCCGAGCGCGGAGGTGCGAAGGGCGATGACGGCGCTCCTCAATCGGTCGCAGGGCGACCTGACGCTCTTCCAAGCGCGCGTCGAGGAGTGGTACGACGACGCTATGGAGCGCGTCTCCGGGTGGTACCGGCGGCGCATCCAGGTCGCCCTGACGATCATCGCGGCCGCGCTGGTGCTCGCGCTGAACGTCGACACGATCCAGGTCGCCCGCCACCTCTGGTCGGACGAGGCGGTGCGGAAGACGGTAGTCGCGAGCGCGGGCGCCGATGCCCAGGTGCGGCGCGAGCCGCCGGACATCAACGAGGTCGCGAAGACGGTCGACGAGCTCGAGGAGCTCGAGATTCCGATGGGCTGGAGCCTCGCAGACGACCCGACCCCGGAGACGCCGAACCCGCGCCGGCTCGTCTACCCATGGGACGACTGGAGCTGGTTCTTCGGAAAGGTCCTCGGACTCGTCCTGACGGTCGCCGCGGTGACGCTCGGCGCTCCCTTCTGGTTCGACGTTCTCAGCAAGGTCGCGCGCCTTCGCGCGACCGGCGCTCCGCCGCCGACGACGGACGCTGTTCGGAAGGGCGAGGGTGAGGAGAAACGGGCGGGGCCGACGGCGACGGCGGCGCCCGAAGAGCCGCACGACTGACCGACGCGAGGCCGCGCGACGACCGCCGCGACGCTCTCGAGTCGGCGAGCGCTCTCACGCGAGCGCCCGCGCCGCCTGGACGAGCTCGTCCATGTCCGGCACTTCGCCCGTCTCATAGGTCCGCGACCACCGGACGACGCGCTCGCCGTCGATCAGGAACGCGGAGCGCTCGGCGACGTCTCGAAGGCCGCGGTACTCGTGCGCGACCGCGAAGTGCTGCACGGCGGCGCCGTTCCAGTCCGAGAGAAGGGGGACGTCGAGATCGAGCGCCTCGCGCCAGGCGACGTGCGACCACGGGCTGTCGCGCGAGACGCCGAAGGGCGAGACGCGGAGGCCCTCGAGCTCGGCCCTCCTGTCACGCAGGAGGAGCATCTCGTCCGTTCAGGTCGCCGACCAGTCGAAGAGGTAGAAGAGAAGCAGAATCGCCTCGCCGGGCGACGCCAGGTCGTGCAGGCGGACGCGCTCGTTCGGCGCGAGCCAGACGCTGACGTCCGGGGCCAGCTCCCCGGCCGCGATCACGCCGCCACGGAGGCGATCTCGACGCGTTCGGTGACGTCCGCGATCTCTCGCACGACCTCGGTCACGTCGCGGTTCGCGTTGAAGACGCGCCGCTGCCGGTCGGCGCCGTTCCCCTTGGCGAGCAGCTCGCGAACATGCTCGAGCTCGCGGTCGGAGCCGAGCTCGCGCGCGTGCGGCTCGATCTCGCGAAGCGCCCGGCGGATCAGCTGCGCGACGGGCACCCGGTTGCGCCGCCCCGTCACCAAGTCCATGACCGGCGCTTCCAGGCCGTAGCGGCCGGCGAGCCACTTGTTCTCCGTGACGAGCATCCGGTGGAACGACGGGAGCTCCTGGCCCGCGTCGACGCGGTCGGAGTAGTGCTTGACGAGCGACTGGATGTAGGCGGCTATCGCGACTGCGTCCTCGACGCGCGTGACCGCGTCCATGACGCGCACCTCGATCGTCCCCCACTTCGGATGGGGCCGGATGTCCCACCAGATGTGCGTGTAGTCGGCGATGCAGCCGGTCTTCTCGAGCTGGCCGACGACCTCGGCGTACTCCGTGTAGTCGCGGAACCGCGGCGGCACCCCGGAGCGCGGAAAGGCGGCGAAGACCATCTGCCGGGTCGACGCGAGCCCGGTGAGCTCACCGCGCCAGAAGGGCGAGTTGGCGGAGAGGGCCAGGAGCTCGCCGAGGTGGACGAGGAGCGCGTTCAGGAGCTTGATCGCCTTCTCGGGATCGTCGACCGCGACGTGGACGTGCATGCCGAAGATGAGTTCGCGTCGGGCGACGTACTGGAGCTGGTCGACGAGCGCGCGGTAGCGGTCTCGCGCCGTGATCCGCTGGCGCTCGAAGAGGCTGAAGGGATGCGTTCCCGCCGATCCGACCCGGCAGTTCTCGCGTCGCCCGAGTTCGGTGACGTAGGCGCGAAGCTTTCGGAGCTCGGCGTCGGCGTCGGACGCGTTGTGGCAGACCGGGGTCGAGATCTCGAGCACCGACTGCATGAGCTCGGGCGCGATCCGGGCGACGAATTCCTCCTCGTGGACCTGGTTGAGCACGGTATCGATGTGCTGGACGAGGTCGAACGTGTCGGGGTCGAGGAGCATGTACTCCTCCTCGACGCCGAGCGTGAACGGGTCGCTCTGGCCGTACTTGTGCTCGAGGACGCTTCCGCCGGCGGCGAAGCTTCCGGCCGTGATCGACGGCGGATAGAGCTGCTGCATGGGCGGAATCTATCCCGTTGCGGTCTCGGAGGGACCGGCCGAACGTCGCTCGTCGTCGGGCGGGTGGCGCGCGAGAACGATCCCGCCGCGTCTCGGGCGAGTGCTCTCTAGTCGATCTCGATCCGGTTGAAGATCAGGACCTTCCGCTCGAGGTCGAAGTGCGCCGCCTTCGCCCTGCGCAGGAGGCGGAGGAGGACTTCGGCGTCGTCCGCGGTCGGCCGGATGACGTACTCGTCGGCGCCCTCGTCCAGGATGAGCTGGAAGGTGAACGCGCCGGGCGCGCCGCGCTCCTGCTCGGTCCACGAGGCCTGGACGTGGGTGACCTGCCGAACCCGGATCTGCTCCTCGGTGCGCTGCTCGTTCACGTGCCATCTCCTTTCGTCGTCGTAACCGCCTCCGCCTCGATCTCGACGAGCCAGCGCGGGTCTACGAGCCCGCCTGCGATGACCGTCGTGTTCGCCGGGCGAATCTCTCGGAAGGCCTCGCCGTGCGCGCGGCCGAACTCGTCGAAGTCGGCGCCCGGCGTCAGGTACACGCGCGTCCGTACCACGTCGCGAAGCGACGCGCCCGCCTCGGCGAGCGCGCGCTCGATGATCTCGAGGCACCGCTTCGTCTGCCGGTAGGTGTCGGAAGGCGGATCGCCGCCGTCCGGCATGACGGGAGCGCAGCCGGCGACGAAGATCCGATCGCCCGCGACGACGGCGCGCGAGTAGCCGACGACCGGCTCGTACGGAGAGCCGGAAGAGATCAGGCGGCGGTCCATCGGCGCACTAGTATCGCGCTCTTGCTTGCTTCGATCGAGGAGTGGGGCGCCGAGCACGCCGCCGCGGGCGTCGTCGGCGCCGACGGGGTCGTCGCGAGGTACGGAAACGAGGAGCACCCCTTCCGCTGGGCCTCGGTCACGAAGCTCGTGACCGCGACCGCGGTCCTCGTCGGCGCGGAGGAGGGGATCCTCGACCTCGACGAGTCCGCCGGCCCGCCGGGCTCGACCGTCCGACACCTCCTCGCCCATGCGTCCGGGCTCCCCTTCGAGGGCGACCAGCCGATTGCACCGGCAGCTCGCCGGCGGATCTACTCGAACGCCGGCTACGACGAGCTCGGGCGCCTCGTCACCGACCGCGCCGGCATGCCGTTCGCCGACTACCTCGGCGCCGCCGTCTTCCGCCCACTCGCGATGGCGAGCTCTCGCCTCGACGGGTCTCCCGGCTCCGAGGGCCACGGGCCAGTTCCCGACCTCCTCCGGTTCGCCCAGGAGCTCCTCGCGCCCTCGCTCGTCGCTCCGGAGACGTTCGCCGAGGCGACGAGCGTCCAGTTTCCGGGCCTCGCCGGGGTGGTCCCGGGGCTTGGGCGCTACGACCCGAACGACTGGGGCCTCGGGTTCGAGCTTCGCGACGGGAAGTCGCCGCACTGGACGGGGAGCCGGAACTCACCGCGCACGTTCGGCCATTTCGGCGGATCCGGGACGTTCGTCTGGGTCGACCCGGACGCCGGCGCCGCCTGCGTCTGCCTGACCGACCGCAAGTTCGGCGACTGGGCGCTCGCGGCGTGGCCGAAGCTCTCGGACGAGATCGTCGACGCGGTCGGCGGTTAGCCGGAGGTGTTCGCCTCGTCGGGCGATTCCTCGACGAAGAGCGGCCGAACGAGCTCGTCGAACGTCGTTCGGTCGCAGCTCGCGACGGTCGCGGGGGTGATCGCCTCGACCGTCGCCGTCCGCGGGACCCGCATGAGCAGCGAGACCTCGCCGAAGTAGTCGCCAGGGCGGAGCATCCCCCGCTTCCCGCGCTCGGCCTGCGACGCGCGCAGGAGGCCGGCGAGGACGACGTAGAAGCGGTCGCCGTCGTCGCCCTGACCGAGGACGCGCTCGCCGGGGTGGAGCGTTCGCCGCTCCATCCGCTCCCCGAGACGCGCGAGCGCCTCCCCGGGGAGGCCGGCGAGGAGCTCGATCCGGGCGAGCTCGTGGGCGGTCGCCGACTGGTGCCTCACGGCGCGTCCGGGTCGGGCTCGATCGCCTGCTCGGGGTCCTCATGACCCGGATACCGGGTCGCCTCTTCCTCCTCGCGCCGTTCGAGAGAAGCATCCTCTTCCTCGGGCGTCGGATCGGGCTGCTGAGACACGCAGAGATTGTAGGGCGGCGCGCCCGCGCCCCCGGGAAAGGTACGCCGGCCAGCCTACCCCTTTCCACGCGAGATAGGCCGATCGGCCTATTGCGGCGCGCGGCCCGATCGCCGATCACGAGTCTACGGTGCGAGAACAACGGCTCCAGCGAATCGACGAGTGCCTCTCCGAGGAGTGGCTCGACCAGTGGGTCTCCGCGGTCGTCTCCGACGTCGAGGAGTACCTCCGAAAGCACGCCGCGTTCGAGGCCTTCCTCGGCGACGAGGACTAGGCGCGCGGCGAGCCCGCTCCCGTAGAGCTCACGACAGGCCGAGCGCGCGCTCGAGCGAGCGCTTCGGGCGGGCGCCGATCGTCGCCGCCGCCGGCTCGCCGTCCCGAAACAGCACGATCGCGGGGATCGACATGACGCCGTAGCGCTGGGCGAGCTCCGGCTCCTCGTCGACGTTCACCTTGACCAGGCGAAGCTCCTCGGCCCGCTCCGTGGCGATCTCGTCGAGGATCGGCTCGACCAGTCGGCAGGGCCCGCACCAGTCGGCCCAAAAGTCGACGATCACAGGCTTGTCGCTCTCGAGGACCTCGTTCGCGAACGTGGCCTCGCTTGTCGCTTGCACCATCTTCCCTCCTGACTTTCCTCGGCCCGCGGAATGCCGGCGTCGTACGGAAAAACGACGGGCGAGGGTGGAAAAATCCGCGAGAACTAGACTGGCCGAACGGTGTTCGCCCGACTTCCGCGCGATCTCGACCATCCGGCGATCGAGCTCGAGGTCCTTGCATGGTGGGAGGAGCGGAGAATCTTCGACGAGCTCCGCGAGAGAAACCGCGCCGGCCCGACGTGGAGCTTCGTCGACGGCCCGGTCACGGCGAACAAGACCCTCGGCGTCCACACCGCCTGGGGTCGCACGCTGAAGGACGTCTTCCAGCGCTACAAGGCGCTTCGCGGCTTCGATCAGCGTTACCAGAACGGCTTCGACTGCCAGGGCCTCTGGATCGAGGTCGGCGTCGAGCGCGAGCTCGGTTTGAACTCGAAGCGCGAGATCGAGGAGTTCGGACTCGCCGAGTTCGCGCGCCGCTGCCGCGAGAAGGTCGCCTCGTCGGCCGCCGAGCTGACCCGGGGCTCGAAGCGGCTCGGGCAGTGGATGGACTGGGGCAACGACTACTTCACCTTCTCGGACACGAACATCGAATACATCTGGCGGTTCCTGAAGCGCGTCCACGAGCGCGGCTGGCTCTACAGCGGCTACCGCTCGACCGAGTGGTGTCCCCGCTGCGGGACGTCGATCTCGCAGCACGAACTGATCGGCTCGTACGAGGACCGAACCGACCCGTCGCTCTTCGTCCGCCTCCCGCTTCCCGACCGGCCCGGCGAGGCGCTCGCGGTGTGGACGACGACGCCGTGGACTCTTCCCGCGAACGTGGCGGCCGCCGTGCACCCGGAGGCGCAGTACGGGAGGCGCGAGAACGGCGAGTGGGTCGCCGTCGCCCGCTACCCCGAGGACGATTTCTCCTCGAGGCGGGCCGGCGCCGAGCTGGTGGGCTGGCGCTACGAGGGCCCGTTCGATCACCTTCCGGCCCTCGCCGGGATCGAGCACCGCGTGATCCCCTGGGATGACGTGTCGATGGAGGAGGGGACCGGAATCGTCCACATCGCTCCCGGCGCCGGCGCCGAGGACTTCGAGCTCTCCCGCGTGCACGACCTCCCGATTCTCTCCCCGGTGGACGAGTCGGGTCGCTTCTATCTGGACTACGGCTGGCTGCACGGCCTCTCGACGACCGAGTCGGCCGAGCAGATCGGGGCCGACCTCGCCGGTCGCGGGCGGTTGATCGACGCGGGCACGATCCGGCACCGCTACCCCTTCTGCTGGCGCTGCCATACGCCGCTCATCTTCCGGCTCGCGGACGATTGGTTCATCGCGGTGGACGAAGTTCGACCGCAGCTCCTCGCGGCCAACGCGTCGGTCGAATGGACACCCGCCTACTTCGGGAAGCGGATGGACGACTGGCTCCGCAACATGGGCGACTGGAACATCTCGCGCCGTCGCTACTTCGGCCTCCCGCTCCCCTTCTACCCCTGCTCGTGCGGGCACCTGACCGTCGTCGGCTCGAAGGCGGAGCTCGGGGAGCGTGCGACGGCGGGGATGGATGAGCTCCAGGAGCTCCACCGGCCGTGGGTCGACGAGGTCACCATCCGCTGCGAGGCGTGCGGTCGCGGGGGCGTGCGCCGGATCGCCGAGATCGGGGACGTCTGGCTCGACGCCGGGATCGTCCCCTTCTCGACGCTTGGGTGGGAGAACCCCGAGCGCGTCCCGGGTGGCTACGCGACGGGCGCCTCGGCCGGTCTCTCGGGCGCCGACCTTCCCGACCACGCCTATTGGGAGACGTGGTTTCCGGCCGACTGGGTCTCCGAGATGCGCGAGCAGATCCGCCTCTGGTTCTACTCGCAGCTCTTCATGTCGGTCGCGCTCGTGGGAATAGCTCCCTTTCGCAGGGTTCTCGGCTACGAGAAGATGCTCGACGAACACGGCCGCGAGATGCACGGGTCGTGGGGGAACCTGATCCCGGCCGAAGAGGCGTTCGAGCGGATGGGCGCGGACGTCATGCGCTGGCAGTACTGCGCGCAGCCGCCCGATCGCGACCTCCTCTTCGGGTACGGGCCCGCCCACGAGATCAAGCGGCGGCTCCTGACGCTCTGGAACTCCGTGCGCTTCCTCGTCGAGTACGGGAACATCGAGGGGTTCCGGCCGCGCTACGCCGATCTCGAGCGCGGTCCTCTCGACGCTCCGCTTCGACCGCTCGACCGCTGGGCGCTCGCACGGACGGACGCGCTCGTGAGCGACGCGACGGACGCGCTCGAGGCCGAGCTCACGTACAAGCTCGTCGACGCGTTCGAGAGCTTCGTGGAGGACCTCTCGAACTGGTACATCCGCCGCTCACGGCGCCGCTTCTACACCTACGACGACGCTGCCTTCCGGACCCTCTGGTGCGCGCTCGTGCAAGCGCTCCGCGTCATCTCCCCCGTGACGCCGTTCCTCTCCGAGCACCTGTGGCGGAACCTCGTCGCCGGCGCCTGCGAGGGCGCGCCCGAGAGCGTCTTCCTCGCCGGGTGGCCGCCGGCGGCGGCGCCGGACGCGGCGCTTCTCGAGGAGATCGCGGAGGTGCGCCGCGTCGTCCGGCTGGGTCACGAGGCGCGCGGTACGGCCGGTGTCAAGCTACGCCAGCCGCTTCGCCGCGTCTACGTTCGCGGCGCACGCCGCGCGCGCGAGCATGCCGACGAGATCGGGGAGGAGCTTCGGGTCGACGACGTCGGCTTCGACCAGGGCCCGGTCGCGCGCGTCCGTCTCCTCCCGAACCTCCGGCGGCTCGGTCCGCGTCTCGGGAGGAAGGTTCGCGAGGTTCGCGAGGCGCTCGAGCGCGGCGAGTTCGAGGAGCTCGGCGAGGGCCGGGTGCGAGCGGCGGGCGAGGAGCTGGACGCCGACGACGTGATTCGCGGCGAGCGAATCGCAATCCCGGGCTGGGCGATCGCCGAGGACGGCGAGCTCTCCGTCGCGCTCGACACCCAGATCGACGACGAGCTCGCGCTTCGGGGCCGGGTCCACGACCTGATCCACAAGGTCAACTCGATGCGGAAAGACGCGGGTCTCGAGATCACGGACCGGATCGTCCTCACGCTCCCGGAGGACGGCGACCTGTTTCGGCACGAGGAGTGGATCAAGGTGGAGACGCTCGCGACCCGGATCGAACGCGGGTGCGAGCTCGCGATCGCGAAGGCATGACGAGTCGGGTCATCGTCACCGCCGTCCTCGTCCTGGGCGTCGTCGCCGCGGGGGACGCCCTGCGACGGGTCGGGCGCGCGGACCCAGGGGG
>JALZGN010000196.1 GCA_030861005.1 Actinomycetota bacterium | reverse complement strand
CATCCGCGCCTGCGTCGTGCCGCAACGTCACGATTGCAAGGACGGCGAGGATGCCGACGGCAATGAAGACGGATTCCATGATGCGAGCCGCGACGTAGCTGAACGTGAGGATCTCGTGCTGCCGCTTGAGGAGCGGGATCAGCACGACCGCGGTGCCGATGTTCGCGATGATGAGGATCAGTTCCAGGAGCGCCCCGAAGTAGATGCGGTTGTCGGCACCGCCTCCGGCGATGTAGCCCTGCGGATCGTCGAGAACCGGCTGAAACAGGATCAACGCCGGAATCGAGGTGGCGAAGGTGATGAGGTAAAGCGCCCCAAAAGCCAGAGAAATCCTCCTCTGTGGGCTCACGTCGACTCCTTTCGTCACGTCACGGCGGGCGCCGATCGTAACGTGTACCTAAACAACCCGGACGCGGACGAGAGCACGGGCTACGACGATCCGAGCTACGCCGGCTCATATCACATCTTCGGGCACGCGGGCTGCCTGGGAGACCCGGGCCACTGTGAGGTCAAGCCACGTCGCAAGTACGACCCGCGACCCGCTCACCCACTCACCCCGGCAAAGAAGGTCGTGATCGCGACGGACGCAGTGAAGCGCGCGATCGAGCAAGGAAACGAACTGACCATCACCGTCGTCCCGATCATCGAGCCGCTCCCGTACGAGAACATCGACCCCAAGTACGTCGAGGATCCGGTGGACATCGGCTATGTCCGGATCGTGACCTACCGGTGAGGGGTGTGGCACGACCGCGGTCGGCTTGCGACCGTCCCACGTTTCTCCGCTTGTCGGCGGCAGGGAGCCAGCGGGCTCACCGAGCTCGTTCCGACGCCTGGCCACGCTCGGCCAAGTGGGCTCTTGCGCGCCTCTAGGCGCCGCTTCGCGTTCGCGGTCGCCGGTTATTGAAACCAAGTACCCACACGCACGCATGGTCTCTCCACGGGGAACGCGTCACGGACTCGATAAGTCCTCCGCAGGCGTTCACTCTCTGCACTCACTCAATTGCCCCTCACTCATCGCCAGACCAAAATGGCCGGCCCGATCTATCACTCCTAAGGGAGGACGGATGTCTCATCTTGTGCGGCGCGTCGTGCGGGAGGCCCCAGGTCGTCGAGAGGTTGGGGATGACCGGGCTGGCAGGCCGGCTTTTCGATTGATCAAGGCGATTCTCGGGTACGAGCAATCCCAAGGAGGCGATATGGAACGCGAAGAGATGCTCGACCACCCCGATGTTCAGGCGTTGGTCGCTCAGGCCCGGAAGGAGCTTGCGGCAGAAAACGACAAGGAGGCCGCGCGACTTCTGACCGATGCCGCCTACCACACGCACGATCCCGAGATCGAGCGCCAGGTCCGCGAGCTGGCCGCTCAGGGTCTCGACCGTGCCGGCCGCTTCGGGAAGGGGCGCTGGGAGGAGATCATCAGGATCGCCGACCTCCACGCCGCTCGCACGAACGTCTAGCCGAACGAACCGGCAAACGGCCTCGCCGCGCTCGGGCGTTTAGCGGGGGTTGCTGATTCGAGTCCAACCCGGGGAGTCGAAGATAGGTTCGCTAATCCCGGCCTTTTGAATCTAGGCCGTGGCACGCCGCGAAACTGTGTTGCCCGATGTTTGCCCGCGCCTACGGCCAGCAGCGAGCCGTAGTCGGCCGAAACGCGGTGCGCCCGAGGGTCCGCAGCGGCGGCATAGCGGCCGCGTGGATCACCACGTCGAAGAATGGATTCACGCGCACTTCAAGCCAATCGGTGTCATCGAGGCGGCACACGAGCCGCCGTGGGCGACGGTGCTCCGGGTGCCGCTCTCCAACGGTGTCGCCTGGTTCAAAGCTGTGCTCCGGTGCAGGCGTTCGAGCCGCGGCTCACGGCCGAGTTGTCCGGGGGCGGGCGCGACCGGGTACCCGCGGTGCTCGCCTTCGACGAGGAGCGCGGCTGGCTTCTCCTCGCTGATGCGGCAGGCCGATCCGGGAGTTCGGCAATCCACCCCGAGCCTGGCTTGCTGCGTTGCAACTGTACGCCGAGCTCAGCGCGGGGAGGCCGTACACCGAGACGATCACCTCGCCCACAGCCTCCCCGACCTGCGGATCGCGGCTACCGGCGCGCTTCGACGACCTCCTCGGGCGTGATCTTCCCCTTCAACCTGTGGAGATCCGCCGTCTGCGCGAGTTTGCGCCGCGATTCGCAGAGCTCTGCGACGAACTCGCCGCGTACCAGGTGCCGGAGACCATCCACACGACCTCCACATGGGAAACCTGTACCTCCAAAGAGCAACCGCGCCTCGTCGACTCCGGAGACGGCGCGATCTCGCATCCCTTCGCCTCGCTCGTTGTCACATTCCGCTTTCTCGAAGAGACGAGCGCGGGCGCGGCAGCGCGACCATCTACCGGAAGAAGCATGCGCTGCGTTCGACCAAGAATTCTCGGTCGTACAGCGACGCGCTCCAGCGCGGACAGCCATCCGGCGTGTGGCCTTCACGTTGCGTGGCGGAAGGTAGTCGCTGAACCGGTTGCGGGCGAAGTGGTCGAAGCGGACGTGGAGGGCGTATCGAGGGTTCCGATCGCCGCGCCGGTGTGGAACCGCTGCTCCATCCACTGCGCTCCAAGGGCTTGAAACCGAGTCGTATCGGCGTTGGCGGGCCCCTCGCCGAGTCCAGGGATCCGGCGAGACCCTTGCAGCGCCTGCGCAGGTCACCGTTTGCACCCCCAACGGGGCTGCGGGAGGATGGCGCCGTGCGTCGGGAGCGCGGTCTACGAGCGAATCCGGCCGACCGGCGCTTGCATGGGGCACGGCGGTGAGCGCGCCGGCCGAGAAGGGAACGGCGGCGGGCACAGTCAGCGTCGCCGTCCTCGGGGCGGGTCACGGCGGTCTCGCCCTGGCAGGCGACCTCGGCCGAATGGGGTTCGAGGTGACGCTCTTCAGCTTTTTCCCGTCTGAGCTGGCCCCTGTGCGAGAGCGCGGAGGCGTGGAACTCTCGGGCATGATCACCGGCTTCGGTCGAGTGGCGACGATCGTCGACTCGCCCGCCGACGCGGCGGCTCGGGTTGATCTGCTGCTTATTGTCGCGCCGGCTCTCGCGCACGAGACCTACGCCTCGCTCCTCGCTGGCTCGCTACGGGACGGCCAGACCGTCGTCCTGAACCCGGGCCGCACCGGCGGCGCGCTCGAATTCGACCGCGCGCTCGTCCGGTTCGGCTGCCGTGCCGACATCCGGCTCGCCGAGGCGCAGACGTTCATCTTCGCAGCCGAGTCGCGCGGTCCGGCTGGCGTGGAGGTGTTGAAGGAGAAGGACGTTTTGCGCGTCGCTGCGCTCCCAGGTGCCGACACCCCCGCCGTCGTCGAGACGCTTCGCGGCCTGTATCCGCAGGTCGAGCCAGCGGAAAGCGTCCTCGAGACGAGCATCAACAACGTCGGCGGCGTCGTCCATCCGGCGGCGATGCTCCTGAACACAGGCGCGATCGAGCGGGCCGCGGCCGGGGAAGACGTGCGCTTCTACAAGGAGCACGTGAACCGCCACATTGCCTCGCTCGTCATGGAGAAGATCGACCGCGAGAAGGTCGCGGTCGGCCGCGCGCTCGGGCTCGAAGACGTCTGGACGATCCTCGACTGGTACCGCGCCTCGTATGGCGTGACGGGCGGGACGCTGTACGAGGCACTCCAGAACCACCCCTACTACGCCGGCTTTCATACGCCGACGCATGTCCTCGGCTACAACCATGTCCCGGACGAGGTGCCGAACTCGCTCGTGCCGCTGGCGTCGCTGGCCGAGGTGGTCGGAGTCCCGACGCCGTCGGTTCGGGCGATCGTCGACCTGGCGTGCGTCATGACGGACGTGGACTGGAGGGCCGAGGGGCGAACCGTCGACTCGCTCGGGCTAACCGGCCTCGACGCCGAGGGGATGCGCGAATTCGTGGCGACCGAATCCCACCGTACGCGCTGGCTGCGGAGCCCACTCGCCGCCGGGCGATGACGACGGCGCTCGACATGCACGGGCCCGAGTGGCTTCGGCTCATGCTCCGGATTCGTCTTTTCGAGGAGACGCTCGCCGACCTCTTCCGCCGCGGAGCGCTGGTCGGCGTCGTCCACCTCTCGATCGGGCAGGAGGCGACCGCCGTCGGCATCTGCTCCGTCCTCGAGCCCGAGGATCAGATCACCTCGACCCATCGCGGCCACCACCACATGCTCGCGCGCGGGCTCGACCCGCATCGGATGTTCGCCGAGATTCTCGGCCGGGCCGGCGGGTACTGCGGCGGCAAGGGCGGCTCGATGCACGTCAGCGCGCCCGGCGAGGGCGCCGTCGGCGCCAACGGCATCGTCGGCGCGGGCATTCCCCACGCGGTCGGACTCGCGCTCGCGGCGAAGCGGCTCGGCCGAGAGGCGGTCGCCGTCGCGTTTTTCGGCGACGGTGCAGCGAACCAAGGAGTCTTCTTCGAGTCGCTGAACCTCGCCGCGCTCTGGAAGGTTCCAGCCGTCTTCGTCTGCGAGAACAACGGTTACACCGAGTTCACGCCGACCGACGCAGTCACGGCGGGCGAGAGCATCGCCCGGCGCGCCGAGCCCTTCGGCATCCCTGCGCTCGCCCTCGACGGCGACGACGTGGTTGCCGTCGCCGAAGCGGCGGCCGAGGCGACCGGGCGGGCGCGGCGAGGCGCAGGCCCCTCGTTCCTCGAGTGTCGTACGAACCGCTGGCGCGGCCACCACGAGGGTGAGGAAAGCTACGCACGGCCGTACCGGGAGCCGGTCGAACCGCCGGATCCGATCGACCGGCTCGTCGATCAGCTGAGCGCATCGGGGCTCGACGGCGCCAGGCTACGCTCGTCGCTCGAGGTCGAGGAGAGGGCCGCGGTGGCCGAAGCGCTCGCTGCGGCCGAGGCCGACCGCGATCCGCCGGCCGAGCGCGCACTTAAGGACGTCTTCGCGTGAGCCGGGTCGAGACGGCGTCGGAAGTTCGGCGGCTTGCCCCAGCCCTTGCCGGCGGGATCGCCGCTCAGATGCGCACCGATCCGCGCGTGATCGTCTGGGGGGAAGACGTCCGGATCGGTGTCATGGGGCCGACGCGCGGGCTCGCCGACGAGTTCGGCCCTAACCGGGTCGTGGACTGCCCGATCTCGGAAGCCGCGTTCGTCGGCGCTGCGATCGGTGCGGCCGTGGGGGGCCTTCGTCCGGTCGTCGACATCATGTTCGGGAGCTTCACGTACGTCGCGTTCGACCAGATCGTCAACCAGGCAGGGCGCCTCCGGTACATGACAGGAGGGCAGATCGCGGTTCCGCTCGTGATCATCGGCTCAGCGGGCGCAGCCGGCTCGAACGCGGCCCAGCACTCGGAGGTGCCGTCGGCGCTCTTTCTGAACGGAGGCGGACTCCGTGTCGTCTTTCCGTCGACGCCTAACCAGGCGTTCTGGCTCGTCCAGGCGGCGATCGAGAGTGACGACCCGGTGGTCGTCCTCCATCATCCGGCCCTCGCCGCGAACCGCGGAAGCGTCGGCACCGCGCCGATCCGCCTCGGCGACGCCGTCGTCGAGCCGGAGGGAAGCGACGTCTCCGTTTTTGCGACCGGCCTCATGGCCCACCGGGCCCGCTCGGCCGCCACCCGGCTCGCCTCGGAGGGCGTCTCGGTGGAGGTCGTCGACCTCTGCAGCCTGAGCCCGATGCCGTGGGAGGCGATTCTCGCCTCAGTGGAGAAAACCGGACGCGCCCTCATGGTCGACGAGGCGCGCCTGACGTGCTCGGTCGCCTCCGAGGTCGCCGCCGGCATCGCGGAGCGCGCCTTCCACGCCCTCAAGGGTCCGGTTCGCCGGCTGGCGGTTCCAGACGTGCCGATTCCGTTCGCGCCGAGCCTGGAGACGGCCGTCGTGCCGAGCGAAGATGCGATCGCCTTCGCCGCCCGAGAGCTTGCGAGTGCCTGAGCCGGCGGCGATCGTCCTCCCGAAGGCGGGGATGAACATGGTCGAGGCGACCGTGGTCGCCTGGCTCAAGGCCCCGGGCGATCGGGTCGAGGCGGGCGAGCCCGTGGTCGAGATCGAGACGGACAAGGTGGAGCTTCAGGTTGAGGCGCCGGTCTCCGGCGTCCTGAAGGAGGTGCTCGTCCCCGTGGACGAGGACGCGTCCGTCGGCACCCCGCTCGGACTGATCGAGCAGGCGCCGTGAGACCTCTCTTGAGCGGCCGCCGCGCCTTCGTAACCGGGGCTGCGCGGGGGATCGGCGAGGCCACCGCCCGACGCTTCTGCGAGCACGGGGCGCGGATCGTGCTCACAGACGTCGACGGGCCGGGTGTTGAGGCGGCGGCTGCGGCGCTGCGCGACGCAGGGCACGACGCGCACGGCGAGGCGCTCGACGTGACGGATGCTGAGGCGGTCGAGCGCGTCCTCGCCGACACAGCGAAACGGCTCGGAGGCCTCGATCTCGTCGTCGCGAACGCGGGTGTCCTCACGGTGAGCCCGCTCGAGGAGCTCACCGAGGCCCGATTCGAGCGCACGCTCGCCGTCAACGTCGTCGGCACCTTCCTGACGCTGAAGCACGCCGTCGTTCACCTTCGCGCGGAGGGAGGCGGGACGCTCCTCTGTACAGCCTCCCAGGCGGGGCTGCACGGCTACCGGGAAATGAGCGCCTACTGCGCGTCGAAGTTCGCGGTCGTCGGCCTCGTCGAGTCGCTCGCCCAGGAGCTCGCGCCCGACGGCATCCGCGTCTGCGCCGTCGCGCCGGGTGTCACGGACACGGCGATGTACCGTGAGCTCGTCCACGAGCGCGCACGCCTGTGGGGTGTCGACGACCGGACCGCGGACGCACGCATCCTCGACACGGTTCCGGTCCGGCGGGCGGCGCGCCGAGACGAGGTCGCCGACGCCTTCGTCTACCTTGCCTCCGAGCAGGCGGCGTACGTCTCGGGGATCGCGCTTGTCCTGGATGCGGCCGAGTTGAGCGGATGAGCCGCCTCCTCGAGGGCAAGGTCGCCCTCATCACCGGAGCCGCGTCCGGGATCGGCCGCGCAACCGCGCGCCTCTTCGCCGAGGAGGGCGCGGAGCTCTTCCTCGTCGACGTCGACGAGCGGGGCGGCGAGGAGACGACGAGCCTCGTCGAGGGCGTGGGCGGAACCGCCGTTTTCCGAAGGTGCGACGTCTCCTCCCGGGACGATGTCGAGGCCGCGGTGCATGCCGCGGCCGAGCGGTTCGGCCGCCTGGATTGCGCGTTCAACAACGCGGGGATCGAAGGCGCGAACGCTCGCCTGGTCGAATACGACGAGGACGCCTGGGGCCGCGTGCTGGCCGTCAACCTGACGGGTGTTTTCCTTTGCCTCAAGCACGAGCTCCGCCAGATGGTGGCTCAGGGATTCGGTGCGATCGTGAACGCGGCGTCGCTTGTCGGCGTCATCGGCTACCCGAACCTCACGGCGTACAATGCTGCGAAGCACGGCGTCGTGGGGTTGACCCGGACAGCCGCACTCGAGCATGCGGCCGACGGGATCCGGGTGAACGCGGTTTGCCCCGCGTGGATCGAGACGCCGATGGTGATGGAGCGAGGCGCCGCGCCTGCGTCCATTCCCGAGGTCTACAACGCGCTTGCGGGCCTCATTCCGCTTCGGCGTCTTGGAACGCCGGACGAGGTGGCGCGGGTCGTGGGGTGGCTCTGCTCGGAGTCGGCGAGCTTCGTAACCGGACAGCCGATCCTGGTGGACGGTGGCCTCACCGCCGGCCGCGAGCGGGCCGAGGACGCGCTTGACGCTCGCGCCTGACCGCGGTCAGACGGTCCAGTCCTCGGTCGCCTCGGGAAACGCGTCGGCGATCTCGGGCGCATCGCGTCTGAAGACCATGAACGTCCGCGTGAACTCGATCACCACCTCGTGGCGCTGGTTCACGCCGCGGGTGCGTATCGCGACGATCCCGCAGGAGGGTCGGCTGTTCGACTCCCGAACCGACATGACCTCGCTTTCTGCCCAGAGCGTGTCGCCGACGAAGACGGGTTTCGGCAGCTTGATGTCCTCCCAGGCGAGGTTCGCCGCCGCGTTTTCGGAGGTGTCCCGAACCGCGAGGCCGAGGACGAGCGCGAGCGTGAACGTCGAGACGACGAGCGGCTGCCCGAACTCGGTCCGCTCGGCCCATGCCCGATTGAAGTGCATCTGGTTCGTGTTCATGGTCAGGTTCGTGAACCAGACGTTGTCGGCCTCCGTGACCGTCCGTCCCAGCCAGCTTCGGTAGACGTCGCCGACCTCGAAGTCCTCGAAGAAGCGGCCCCGCCATTCCTTCCTCATGGCGCCTCGACTCCGGTCGGGACCGCCCCGAAGGCACCGGCCTCCCTGAGCTGCTCGATGCGGTCTGGCGCGTACCCGCAGAGTTCGGCAAGCACCTCGTCCGTGTGCTCGCCGAGGAACGGAGCGCGCTTCAGCGTCCCAGTCGTCGAGTCCATCCGAATGGGGTTCGCGAGCGTCCGTACCTCGCCGAGGACTGGGTGGTCATATGAAGCGAGGATCCGGCGCGCCACCGCCTGAGGATCGGCGAGCGCACCCGCGACGTCGTTCACGGGCGCGCAGGGGACGCCGTGGGCCGTCAGGCGCTCGATCCATTCGTCGACCGTTCGCTCGGCGAAGCGCTCCTGGAGGATCGGCAAGAGTACGTCCCGGTTTGCGTCGCGCGAGCCGAGGTCCGAAAAGCGCGGATCGTCCGCGAGTTCCGGCTCGTCGAGCACCGCGCAGAGCCCGCGCCACAGCGTCTCCTTCGGGCAGGCGAGGACGAGCCAGCCGTCCGAGGCCTCGAAGGCCTGGAAGGGAACGAGCGTCTGGTGCGCCGATTGGGGCATCCGGCGCGCCTCCCAGCCACGGGAGGCGGACCAGGTCGCCATATACGTGAGCAGGCTCAGCGCCGTCTCGAAGAGCGAGAGGTCGACGTCCCCGCCGACGCCGGTCCGCCTCGCGTCCCAGACGCCCGCGAGGACGGCGATTGTCGCCACGTAGCCGGCCGAGAAGTCGACGAGGGAAAGGCCGCTCTTGATCGGCGGATCGTCGGGCCCGCCGGTCACGCTCATCCAGCCGGCGAGCCCCTGGATGGTGGCGTCGTAGGCGCCTTCGGCGGCCCGCGGGCCGGTCGTTCCAAACCCGGAGAGCGAAACGCAGACGATCCGCTCGTTCAGCTCGCGCAGGTCCTCGTAACGGAGGCGGAGCTTCGCCGGCTGGTCGCCGCGGAGGTTCGAGAAGACGACATCCGAGGCCGAAACCAGACCCTCGAAGGCGGAACGACCGAGAGGATTGCGCAGGTCGAGCACGACGCTTCGCTTGCCTCGGTTGAAGCTCTCGAAGAAGAGCGAGCTCCTGTCCTTTTGATAGGGCGGGACCATCCGCCCGAGGTCACCACGGACGCTCGGATCCTCGATCTTGATTACGTCGGCTCCGAGGTCGGCGAGGTGCAGCGTCGCCCACGGCCCGGCCCCGAACTGCTCGAGCGAGAGGACGCGGATGTCAGCGAACGGAGCTGTCAGACGTCCATCCCGACTGCCCGCGCGCGGCGGACCACGGCCTCGGCGAGACGCCGCGACGCCTCGTCGACCATCGCACCGTCTACGAGGGCGGCGCCGTGTTCAGACGCCTCGTCGAGCGCTGCGAGCGTCCCGACGGCGTGCTCGACCTCCTCGTCGCTAGGTGAGAAGACCTCGTTCAAGGGCTCGATCTGGGCCGGATGCACGGCCCACTTCCCCTGGAACCCGACAAGCCGTGCGCGCCGCGCCGATTCCCGCAACCCGTCGACGTCGTCGATCGCGGCGTATGGGCCGTCGATGGGCTGGAGGCCGAACGCGTGTGCGACGGCCGCAATTCGGGATCGCGCGTAGTGCCACTGGTCGCCGGGATAGGCAGGGTCGAATTCTCCGATCGAGCGCTGGACGATGCCGAGCGAGGCGGCGTAGTCCCCGGGCCCGAAGACGAGCGTCTCGAGGCGGTCCGACGCCGCGGCGATCCGCTCGATCTCGACCAGCCCTCTCGCCGACTCGATCTGGGCCTCGATCCCGACCCGCGTGGCGAGGCCGAGGCTCGCCTCGAGCCGGGAGAGCAGGCGGTCAACCTGTCGCACTTCCTCCACGGCTTCGACCTTCGGAACGACGATGCAGTGGAGACGCTCGCCCGCCTCCTCGAGAACGACGCGCACGTCGTCCGCCCACCAGCCGGTCGAGACGGCGTTCACCCTAAGGGCGAGCGTGGAAGTGAGCGAGCCGCTCGCGGCGAGGCACACGGCGGCGCGTGCCCGCGTCTCGTCGTTCTTCCGGGCCGCCGGCACCGAGTCTTCGAGATCGACGAGGATCATGTCAACGGCGAGCGTCGGCGCCTTGGCGAGAGCGCGCTCGTTCGAGGCTGGAACGGCCAGGCATGAACGCCGCAGGCGGTTCGGCCGGTTCGGCTCGGGGACGGCACGGGTCACGCGCCTATTCTCCCGCTATGGGAACAGGCGTGGAGCGGAGCGGCTGATGGACTTCGCACTTTCTCCCGAGCTCGACGACATCCGGAAAGCAGTCCGTGAGTTCTGCAGTCGCTATCCGGGCGAGTACTGGCGAAGCCTCGAGCCGGACCGCTATCCGGAGGAGTTCGTCGCCGAGCTAACGAAGCACGGCTGGCTCGCGGCGCTCATCCCCGAGGCGTACGGCGGCGCCGGGCTCGGTCTCACGGCGGCGAGCGTCGTCCTCGAGGAGGTCAACGCCTCGGGCGGAAACGCGGCCGCGTGTCACGCGCAGATGTACGTCATGGGCACGCTGCTGCGCCACGGGAGCGACGAGCAGAAGGAGCGCTACCTCCCCGGGATCGCTTCGGGAGAGGTCCGCCTCCAGGCCTTCGGGATCACCGAGCCGAGCGTCGGGTCCGATACGACGCAGATCCAGACCCGGGCTGAGCGCGTGGACGGCGGCTACACGATCCACGGGCAGAAGATCTGGACCTCGCGCGCGCTCCATTCCGACCTCATGCTTCTCCTCGCCCGGACGACTCCGCGAGAGCAGGTCGAAAAGCGGACCGAGGGGCTTTCCGTCTTCCTGGTCGATCTCAAGGTGGCCGCCCCGAAGCTCGATATCCGCCCGATTCGGACGATGATGAACCATGCGACGACGGAGGTCTTCTTCAACGGAGTCGAGCTGCCCGGCGACGCTCTCGTCGGCGAAGAGGGGAAGGGCTTCCGCTACATCCTCGACGCGATGAACGCCGAGCGGATCCTGCTTGCCTCGGAGTGCATCGGTGACGGCCGCTGGTTCGTCGAGAAGGCCGCGCGTTACGCCTCCGAACGCGTCGTCTTCGGGCGGCCGATCGGGGCCAACCAGGGTGTCCAGTTCCCGATTGCCCGTGCGCACGCGGCGATCGAGGCGGCCAATCTCGTGCGCTACCGGGCGGCCTGGCTTTTCGAGCAGGGGCTTCCGTGCGGGGCGGACGCGAACGTCGCGAAGCTGCTCGCTTCCGAGGCTTCGTGGCACGCGGCGAACGCCTGCCTCGACGCTCACGGCGGCTACGGGTTCGCGGCCGAGTACGACGTGGAACGGAAGTTCAGGGAAACGCGGCTCTACTCGGTGGCCCCGGTGTCGAACAACCTCGTGCTCGCCTACCTCGGCCAGCACGTGCTCGGCATGCCTCGGTCCTACTGAGAGCGGCGGAGGCGCGTCAGGAAGTCGAGCACGAGCCGGTTGAACTTTTCCGGCTGCTCGAGCTGGACGAAGTGCCCGACGTCCTCGAGCACCGCGACCTCGACCGAAGGCGGGAAGAACGGCCGCACGATTTCGACCGAGTCCAGCCCGATGCATCCGTCTCGAGCGCCGTGGACGTAGAGCAGCGGAACCTCAAGGCCCCGTTGCCACGCTCGGCTCGCCTCGGCCTCGGTCTCGGTCGGAAGCGCGGTGGGCGCGTGACGGTAGTAGGTCAGGGCGGCCCGCAGGTGGTCGGGCGGGCGAAGCGCGTCCTTCGCGCGAGCGATGTCGTCGGGCGCCTCGAAGCCGGGCGACCAGTCGGCCCAGAGCCCGTCGACGAGCGCGAGGTCGTCGTCCGAGGCGAGCGCCTCGGGCACGGAGACGTCGGGGAGTTGGAAAAGGAGGGAATACCAGCTCCGTCGGAGCTGCGCGGGCGAGACGGCGTCGATCGAGTACCCGCCGGCCGGCGGCACCGAGACAGCGACGGCTGAGCGGAAGCGCGCAGGATCCGCGCGAAGGGCTCCGTAGACGATCGCCGCGCCCCAGTCGTGCCCCACGAGCACGGTACGTCCCTGACGAAAGCGTTCCTCGAGCGCGAGCGCGTCGCCCGCGAGGTCGTCGATCGCGTACCTGTCGTCTGGCGCGAGACCGCTCGGGGCGTAGCCGCGCAGGAACGGAGCGATCGCATGGAAGCCGGCGTCGGCGAGCGCGGGGAGGAGGTGGCGCCAGGTCCACGCCGAGTCGGGGAAACCGTGCAGGCAGAGTGCGAGCGGCGCGCCGTGCTCGCCCGCTTCGAGCAGCCCGAAGCGAATCCCGTGGGCGTCGGCCGTCCCGGTGCGGATCGCCTCAGACAGCGTCGGCTTCAGTACAGGCGACGAACGCTCACGCCACCGACTCCCAGAACTCGACGAGGAGACGGTTGTAGTCCTCCGGCACCTCCTGGAACGGCTGATGGCCCGCGTCCGGGACGACGACGAGCCGGGAGCCTGGAATCCGGTCGACGAGCGCCGCGGAGAAGCGGGGCGGGAGCACGAGGTCAAGCGCCCCAACTGTCACGAGCGTCGGCGCGTCGATAGCCGAGATCCGGTCAGCGGAGTCGTGACCGATGAGTGCCTCGGCCGAGCGGCAGAACGCATCGACCGACTGCTGGTGCGGGCTCGCCTCGGCAGCGGCGAGCCATTCGTCCATCGTCCCGTCGTTCCAGATCCGGGGCGCGAAGCACCAGAGGTTGACCGCCACGAGGAAGTCGCGAGTCGAGTCGGCCTTCTCGGCCGACCACATCCAGCCCCGGAAGATCTCGTGCAGGAACCGGTCACCTCGACACCAGGTTCCGTTCAGGACGAGGCTTCGGACGCGGCCCGGCTCCGCGAGAGTGAGCTCCTGGGCGATCGCGCCGCCCATCGACGAGCCGACGACGTGTGCCCGTTCGAGCCCGAGCTCGCGCATGAGCGCGGCGGTGTCGGCCGCGAAGTCGGTGATCCGGAACGGCCCGTCCGGAGTGCTCGAGCGGCCGACCCCGCGGTTGTCGAAGGTGGTCACCCGGTAGCGATCGCGTAGGCCCGCGACCTGATCGACCCAGCAGGCGCCTTCGTCGGCGAGCCCGGAGATGAACAGGACGTCGTTCCCCTCCCCTTCCTGCTCGATCCAGAGGTCGACGCCGTTCGCGGTCAGGGTCGGCACGCGACGAGTCTAGATCGGCGGCCGCCGATTGGCCCACGGTCGCACGCGCTCGAGCGCGGCGCCGATCCGAAGCGCCTCGTCGTCCCGATGCCGGCGGGCAACGATCTGGAGCCCGATGGGGAGGCCGTCGTCGCTCCATCCGGCCGGGACGCTCACGGCTGGGCAGGGGCTGACGAAGTTGAACTGCGAGGTCATGTCGAGCCCGTGGTAGAGCCCATCGCCCCGATCCTCGTACCAGACGAAGTCGTCCTCCTCGGCGGGGCGCGCGACCTGCGACATCGTGGGACAGAGGAGCGCGTCGAAGCGGCCCAGGACGTCGGCCAGCTTCTTCCAGGCGCGCGTGCGGACGAACTCGATCCGCTTGAAGTCGACGGCGCTGAGCGCGAGACCCTCCTCCATCAGGCCGACGACACGCGGGTCCATCCGCTCCCGGAACTCCGGCAGCTTGTCGCCGAAGATGGCGGCGAGGTAGACGCCCCAGTGCGCCGTCCACGCATCCGGGATCTCGCGGTCCCAGTCGAGGTCGACCTCCTCGACGCTCGCGCCGGCGGACGCCAGCGCCTCGGCAGCGTCCACGACGGCAGCTTCAACCTCGGGCGCGACCGCGTAGCAGCCGAGGTCGACATCGAGCGCGAGGCGAAGATCTTCCACCGACGCATCGACCGGCCCGGGCAGGTCGAGCCGTCCGGGAAGCGAGAGGATGTCGCGGTCGTCGGATCCCTGCGCGACCGAGAGGAAGAGGCGCGCGTCGTCGACCGTCCGGGCGAGCGGACCGAAGTGCTGGATCGTGTCGAACTGGGTCGGAAGAAAGTCGAGCGGGATCCTGCCGAAGCTGGGCTTGAGCCCGACGATCCCCGACCAGGAGGCGGGGATCCGGACGGAGCCGCCCATGTCCGTCCCCTCGGCGAGGGGCACGCAGCCCGAGGCAACCGCGGCTCCGGATCCGCCGGACGAGCCGCCGGGGCTTCTACCCGGGTTCCACGGGTTGCGCGTCACGCCCCAGAGCGGGCTCTCGGTGAAGCTCGAGTACGCGAACTCGGGGGTCGTCGTCTTGCCGACCATGATCGCGCCCGCGCCGAGGAGGCGCTCGACGATGAGGGCACTCTCGTCGGGCACCCAGTGCTCGAAGGCGTACGAACCCATCGTCGTCCGCTTGCCTTTGGTCGGTGTCAGATCCTTGATCGCGATCGGGACGCCGTGAAGGGGGCCGAGGCTCTCGTGCGTCTCGACGGCGGCCTCGGCGGCCCGCGCGTTCGCGAGCGCCTCTTCGGGGTAGACGAAGCAGAAGCAGTTGAGCTTCGGGTTGACCTCTTCGATCCGGTCCAGGCTCGCTTCGACGAGCTCGACGGGTGAAAGCTCGCGGGCGCGGATCAGACGGGCGAGCTCGCCCGCCGGCATAAAGCAGAGCTCGGTCTTGTGGCCGTTCAGCGAACGACGAGGACGTCGCATGGCGCGTGCTGAACGACG
The DNA here is from genome assembly GCA_030861005.1 of Actinomycetota bacterium. GTDB lineage: Bacteria > Actinomycetota > Thermoleophilia > Gaiellales > Gaiellaceae > JALZFU01. The sequence continues at coordinate 20,568 of JALZGN010000196.1, read as the reverse complement.
TTCGTGCTCACCGAACCGAGCACGAGCCGTCTCGCCGCGTTCAAGCCGCGCGTGCCGGCGACGATGAGGTCGGCGCCGGACTCTTCCGCTTCCTGGACGAGAACGTCTGCGGATTTGCCGTGGCCTTCGATGTACACCGCTTCGATTCCGCGTTGGTCGAGGAAGCTGCGAGCCGTTGCGAGTGCCGCGGTGCGCGCCTCGGCCGCGCACACCACTGCGAGCGTGGCGCCGTCCGCGACCTCGGCAGCCCGCTCGGGTGCTTTCCGCCCCGAGCCGTCGAATCCGACCACGATCCGTTCCATGTTGCTCCTTTCGTGCCGCGCTCTGGGCAAGCCTGACGCGCCGCGAGCCGCGAATCAAGGGGGCCGCTTGCCAGATCGGTGCCGGGACTACCGGACTATCCCCGGGTCGCGACTCGCATAGCAGCACCGGTACCGCCGTCGATCCGAAGCGTCGCGCCCGTCATGTGTGCGGATTCGTCCGAGGCGAGCCAGGCGACGAGGCCGGCGACGTCCTCACCCCGCCCGAACCGGCCCGACGGCGGGAGCACCCAACCGGCCGGATTCTCCGCGTGGTCCGGGTGGCCGGCAGGCGTCGCCTGGACGCCCGGCACGATGTCTCCCGGGCAGACGGCGTTGGCACGGATCCCATGCGGTGCGCCTTCGGCTCCGAACAGCTCGGAGACGGCGATCACGCCGGCCTTCGTGACGGAGTACGCGGCGATCTCGTGGACGGCACGCATGCCCGCGTCAGAGGCGATGTGGATCATCGAGCCGCCCCCTGCTTCCCTCATTGCGCCGAAGCCGGCGCGGGAGATTCGGAAGAGCGACGTGAGATTGACCTCGAGCAGCTCGCGGAACACCGCCTCGGGTGTCGCCTCGATCGAACCCTGGAAGAGGATTCCGGCGTTCGCGACGAGGACGTCGAGCCGGCCTCCCCCGAGCTCGAGCGCTTCCTCAACGGCGCGGTCGGAGGCTTCTCGGCTGCGGTGGTCGCATTGGATAAAGGTCGCTTCTGCCTCGCGCGCAACCGCCTCGCCGCGGGCGACGTCCCGACCCGTGAACGTCACGGTCATCCCCTCGGCCCGGAACCGGCTGACGCACGCCTTTCCAATTCCCGAGGTTCCGCCTGTCACCAGCGCGACCCGTCCTTCGAGGCCGGCTTCGCGGCTCATGTCCGGGCCTTGGCTGACGATGGGTCGGCGGCGACGGCGCTCGCCCGCAAGGAGGCGCGCATCCCCCCGTCGACGAGAAGGAGGGCTCCGTTGCAGAACGCCGCCTCGGGAGAGGCGAAGAACGAGACAGCGGCGGCGACATCCGCACCCGTTCCGACCCGACCGAGCGGCGGCACCGTCCATCCGGCCGGGTCGCCCGTCGCGACGCGGCCCTGAACGGTCGTCGCCATTCCCGGCGCCGTGTCCCCGGGACAGACGGCGTTCACGCGGATCCCGTGCGGGCCGGCTTCGACGGCAAGCGTCTGCACGAGCATGTTGAGCGCCCGCTTGGAGACCGAGTACGCGCCGATCGTCGTTTCGCCCCAGATTCCCGCGTCCGAGGAGATCGCCGTGATCGACCCGCCCCCGGCCCGTCGCAGCGCGGGCAAGACGGCGACGGCGTAGAGGTATGGGGCGACGAGGTTCGTCTCGAGTACCACGTCCCACTCTTCGTCGGTGGTCTCGGAGAGCGGCCCATCGCCGATCACGCCCGCGTTCGCGACGAGCGCGTCGAGACCGTCGAGCGCGTGGACCGCCGCCCGCACGGACGCTCGTACGTGGTCGGGATCCCGCGCGTCCGCGCGGACGAACGAGCCGCCGGTGCGCTCGGCTACGTCGTAGCCGCGGCGCTCGTCCCGGCCGGTAAATACGACCTCGGCGCCGTCGGAGCGGAGCCGCTCGACGATCGCGGCGCCTATCCCTGACGTCCCGCCTGTGACTAGGGCCCGAACGCGCTCGAGGCGGCTCATCGGCAGAGATCGTATGGCAGGCCCGAATGTCGAGTCAGCCGCCGTCTTCCGCTTAGATCTTGAACCCCTCGGACCCACCTCTTAGGCTTCACGCCGAGCACACGCGCCGCGAGTCGAATCGAGCGAAAGGAGCGCGCTCATGGAAGCCACCAGCCACCCGGCTGCTGAGGTCGGGCGCGGGGTAACCGGGTCGACCGAGCTTGCCCGGAACGCGCTCGGGCTTCCTCAGGTTCTCTTCTGCATCGTCACGGGATCGGCGCCGCTTGCGGCGATGATGTTCAACGGTCCCCTCTCCGGTCTCGGCATCGGGATCTCCGTGCCCGCGGCCTTCTGGATCGCGACGCTCTCGTTCACGCTCTTCTCCGTCGGCTACGTCGAGATGGCCCGCCGCGTCACGACTGCCGGCGGTTTCTACTCGTACACGTCCTACGGGTTCGGGCGCATCATCGGCCTCGGCACGGCCGTGGGCATCGCGGCCGCCTACATGCTCTTCGCCGTCGGGGTGAACGGCGTCACCTCGTACTTCGCCCAGACGAGCATCAGGGACCTCTCAGGCTTCAACATGGATTGGCGGATCTACGCCTTCTGCCTGATTGCCCTGCTCTTCGTGGTCACCTACTTCCACATCGAGATCGTCGCCCGAATCCTGGGCATCGCCCTGATCGGCGAGCTGATCATTCTCTTCGTCTTCGCGTTCGCCGTCCTGTTCCAGGGCGGGGGGCCGGACGGGATCGTCTGGTCGGCGCTGAATCCGGCAGGCATCTTCAGCGGCGGCGAGGGCGTCGAGGGGGCAGCGAGAGTCTTCGGCGCGGGCGCGGCCGGCATTGGATTCTTCGCCGCGTTCTGGTCTTGGGTCGGCTTCGAGATGGCGCCGAACTACGCCGAGGAGGCGCGCAACCCGAAGAAGATGATGGCCTATGCCATCTACATCTCCTGCATCGGGCTCGGAGTCTTCTACACCTTCTGGTCGTGGATGTTGGTCAGCGCGTACGGCAGCTCCAATGACCAGTACCCATGGGCGGTGTCGACCCAGTACGGGATCAAGGAAGCGCCGGCGAGCGTCGGGCTGCCGGACGGTGACTACGCGAGCGTCTTCTATCCGGTCGCGCAGGAGTTCGCCGGCACGTTCGTCAAGGATCTCTTCCAGATCCTGATCATCACGGGATCGTTCGCCTGCTCGCTCGCGTTCTGGAACACGGCGAACCGGTACCTCTTCTCGATGGGCCGGGAAAACATCCTCCCGCGGCTCCTCGGGAGGACACATGCGACGCACAAGAGTCCGTTCGTTGCGACGGTCATCGTCGCAATCTTCTGCGTCGCCGTCACGGCGCTCTTCGCGGGGAACCTCGTGGGGAAGGGCCAACGCGAGGCTCTCGGCGTGGGCGCCTCGGATCCGATCACGGCTCTCTTCCAGATCGGGACGTGGATGCCGTTCCAGGGCAACATGCTTCTCTTCCCGATCATGGCCCTCTGCAGCTTGGCGATCCTCGTCTACTTCCTGAGGCCGGAAAATCGCGACGGGTTCCACTGGTTAAAGACATTCGTCATGCCCATCATGGGCGCCGGTTCGCTCGCCTTCGCTGTGTTCCTGATGCTGCAGAACCGCGGCGCGCTCACAACCGGCTCAAATACCGGGTGGGCCTTCGCCGTGCCGTTCTACTCGCTCGGCATCTTCCTTGGTGGGTGTGCGATCGGCCTGCTCTACTACTTCTTCTCGAAGAGGAGATACGAGGCGGTGGGCAAGTTCGTCCACGAAGAGGCCTGAGGGGCCTGGAATTGCAGCCGACGGGGCGGCTTCCGATGGGAGCCGCCCCGTTCGCGTCGTGAGGGCCGTGTGCGAGGAGCGCGCGCCGTCTACCGCGCCCATCTCTGTCGCGCCGACCGGTGGCCGGCGGAGGTGGTCAAGACGTTCGAAGACTTCGCCATGGACGTGTACGTGCCGATGTGGGGGCCGAGCGAGTTCGCGTTCGACGGGAACCTCTCCGACTGGGACCGGGTCGACCGCCTCCAGGAGATCCACATGCCGATGCTCATCACGGTCGGCCGTCATGACGAGCTGACGCCGGCCTGCAGCGAGCAGATCGCCGAGCGCATCGCAGGCTCGCAGCTCGTTTCGTTCGACGAGGCGTCGCATATGACCTTCTGGGAGGAGCCCGACCGGTACCTTCAGGTCGTGAACGGCTTCCTGCGCTCGGTGTAGGTGCCGCTCCTCACCGACGTTCCGCCCGACCTTCACTTCCGGGGGATCGAGCCGGCGAAGGACGCACGAGGCTTCCGGATCACGCTCGACACGGCAGAGCCTTTCGGCGGCGGCCGGATCGAGGGGAGGGTCGAGCGCCGGGGTCGGTCGAACCGCCGACCGCTCAGCGTGGAGGTGCAGTGCGTGGCGGCGTGGCTCGATGTCGCGCCGCAGCTCGTCGGCAAGAAGCGCCTCTTGAGCCTGAGCTCATGGTGGGACATCCGTTCTCGAATGGTTCCGATCTGGCTCGAGGAGGGGGTCTTCGCCGACCGCCGGGAGCTCGACGCGCTGGACGCGGCCAACTGGCGTCCGTTCGAGTTCCTGCTGCCCGGCGAACTCCCGCGGGCGATCGAAGGGACGTTCGCATCCTTTCGCTGGCGGGTCACGGCCCGTCGCGCCCGTGCGGTCGGCAGCGATGTCGCTTCGCTCCCGCTGCTTATGGTAGAGGCGCCGACGCTTCCGGTCGTTCGCATCGAGACGACGCCGATCGGGTCGTGGCGCCTGCTCGAGTGGAGATCGGAGCGCGAGACGGGAGGGAGCGGAGGGCCGTGCTCGGTGGCGTTCGAGGAGCGCCGGCCCGAGGACATGCCGCTCCGCGGAGAGACGCGCGAGGAGGAGCTCGCCAGGCGGTTGCATGGGTAGGGGCCTCCGGGTCCTTGCGCTGGGGACGGCGGTTGTGGCAGGTCTCGCGACCGGTGGACCGGCACACGCCGCGGAGTGCCCGACCCAAACGTTCCTCTCCTTCGACCACCTCGCGTACGAGGGACACGCGCTTTCGGCGAGCGCCGACATTACGCCGGGGGCCCGCCTCGGAACCGGTTCGGTCGACGAGCCGACGGACGCGAGCGGCTGTAAGCGGCGGCGCTCGGAGCTTACGGTGAACCGTGCCGCCGGCATCGAGCCCAGGGTGGCCCTCCTCGTCGCCGGCCGCCCACGGGAAATCTTCGTCCTCGGGGCGCGCTGCGCCCAGGGAGGAGAAGTCGAGCTCCGCTGCCTCCGTCGCCCGCTCCTCTTCGGCGGCCGACGGTATACGAGGACCAGCTATCCGGCCTTGCCGGCACCGCGCCGGCTGGTTCCGCTCGGAGCCGGCCTCGGGCGCGGCGTGCTCGGGCGCCGGAGGCTCGCCGTTGCCCGTATCCGCGGCGTCGACCCGTCGCTCGCGGTCGGCGTGCGCGGGCGGCCCTCCGACGCGTTCGTCGCAGGCTCCGTCTGCCCGTACGAGCGCTTCGCCAACGCGGCCGGGACAGATGACCTCCTCCGCTGCCTCCGAAGCCCGGTCTGGTACACGTTCGACCCGCCCGGCGCGGGGGAGGGGAGCCGCGTCGTTGCGAGGGCCGACCGGGCGATCGGGGCAGAGCTCGGCGGCGCGACCGTGAGCCTCGTCCGACTCGCGCGCGTCGCCGACGTCGTCCCAAGGGACCGCTCGAACTCAGCTCGCATCGGTCGGCCGACGGAGACGCTTGCCTTCGACGTCCCCGACCTTCCGGCCGGCCTGTACGAGGCGGTGGTCACGTGCCCCGCGTGTGCCGTGACCCACGACGGGCAGACCGTCTTTCCGGCCGGCTCGCTCCTCGTCGCCAAGAAGCAGGAGACGTCGCTCGGAATCCGGGTCGTCTCGTACGCGCTGGGGCTCGCGGTCGCCGCACTGGCTGTCGCGTCGGTGATCGTCTTCGCCCGCCGGCGCCGCCGGCCGAATGGCACCCGACCAGAAACGACGCGTTGAGGCTTCGTTCCCGCGGTCTAACCGACTCGAACGGGCAGGCTCTTGACGCCGTGGAAGAAGTTCGAGCGGAGCCGATGCACCGGCCCGACGAGCTCGATCCGGCCGAGCGTGGGGAGCATCTCCTCGAGCCAGATGCGGAGCTCGAGCCGGGCGAGCTGGGCTCCGAGGCAGTAGTGCGGGCTCCCGAGGCCGAAGGCGAGGTGCTTGTTCGGGTCGCGGCCCACGTCGAACCGTGTGGCCTCCGGGAATTGAGCCTCGTCGCGGTTCGCGGAGACGTACCAGAGCGCGACCTTGTCCCCCGCCCGAATGGTCTCTCCTCCAAGCTCGACGTCGCGCGTCGCCGTGCGCCGGAAGTGGAGGAGGGACGGAGTAGAGCGGAGGATCTCCTCCACTGCGGTCGGGATGAGCGAGGCGTCGGCGAGGAGGCGATCACGCTCGGCCCGGTTCTCCAGCAGGGAGATGAGCCCGTTCGACATCGCATGGCGGGTCGTCTCGTTCCCGGCCGTCACAAGGAGAAGGAAGAAGAGGTCGAACTCGTGCTCGGACAGGCGGTCGCCGTCGACCTCCGCCTGAACGAGCCTCGTCGTCAGGTCCTCCCGGGGATCGCGCCGCCGGTCCGCTGCGAGCCGGTTCGCGTAGGCGAACATCTCCGGCGCAGCCGGGCTCGAAAACGGCAGGTGGGCGTAGCGGGAGAGGTCGGCGCGGTCGGCAACGTACTCGCCAGCGTGGTCGGGGTCGGTGTTCCCGAGCATGCGGTTCCCGAGCTCGACGAGGTAGCGGCGGTCCTCGAGCGGCACGCCCATGAGCTCGCAGAGGATCCGCATCGGAAGCTCGACGGCGACGGCGTCGACGAAGTCGAGCTCGCGTGCGGCGAACGCCTCGTCGAGAACCTCGCGGAAGAGCGTATGGATGCGCTCTTCGTAGGCGTTCACCGCCCTCGGCGTGAACGCCTTGTTCACGATGTTCCGCAGGCGCGTGTGGCGCGGGGGGTCCGAGTCGAGCATCGACTTTCGGGACTCGACCTGCTCGGGCGTCAGATCCATGAGGGATGTCCCACCGACCTCCGCGGAGAAGGTCGCGTAGTCCTTCGAGGCGGCAAGCACGTCGTCGTAGCGGGTCAGTGACCAGAAGCCGCGCCCGCGGCGCTCGTCCTGCCAGAAGACGGGCGCCTCGCGGCGGAGGAGGGCGAACCACTCGTACGGAACGCCCTCGGCCCACCGGTCGAGGTCGCTCAGGTCGACGTCTGCGAGGGCGGAGTCGGCAAGGGTGGTCATGAACCGATTCTCACCTCGAGCTCACCCTTGGAGATCCTGACGTCGTAGATCGCGAGCGGGTCCTCGGCCGGGCCCTCGAGAACCTCGCCCGTGCCGAGGTCGAAGACGGAGCTGTGGCAGTAGCAAATGATCCGGTTCCCGTCCAGGTCGCCGTCCGAGAGAGGGCACTCCTCGTGGGTGCAGGCGTTGTCGAAGGCGACCCATGAGCCGTCGTCGAGGCGCGCCAGCGCGAGCTCGAGCCCGTCCACGGTGACCGCACCTAGATCGGCTCGGTCCTCGACGGCGCCCACGTTCCGCCATTCGTTCACGGGCCAAGTGTAGAGTCGCCCGGTGGCCAGGCCCAGCGCGACGCCGACCGTGCACCTCGACAACCCACGCGTCCGCGTGACCGAATGGCGGTTCCGACCCGGCGAAGCGACGGGTTGGCACCGCCACGAGCACGACTACGTCGTCGTGCCCGTCCTCGGTGGCACGCTCGAGCTCCACGACGGCGACGCGACGGCCGAGGCGACGCTCGCGCCGGGAGCGGCCTACTTCCGCGAGGCCGGCATCGAGCACGACGTCGCCAACACCGGGGAAACCGAGCTGACGTTCGTCGAGATCGAGCTCAAAGAGTCGCGCCCGTAGCGCCTTAGACCACGAGGAGCTCGCCGCCATCGGCGACGAAGGCATGCCCGGTCACGTAGGCGGCGTCGTCCGAGAGCAGAAAGACGGCAAGACGTGCGATTTCGTCCGGGGTCGAGATCCGGCGGAGCGGCACAAGATCGGGCACCGCCTCGAGGAACGCCTCCCGTCCGCCGTACGCGCGCCAGGCCGGCTCGTTGAACGGCGTGTCGACCCAGCCGGGGCAGAGCGCGTTCACCCGGATGCCGTCGCCTGCGAAGTCCCGGGCGACCTGGCGGGCCAGCGCAACGGCCGCCGCCTTCGTCACCGCGTAGGGGAGCATGCCCCCCTCCGAGAGGAGCGCGGCGTTCGACGCCGTGACGAGGATCGCGCCACCGCCGGCGGCGCGGACGTGCGGGACGGCGGCTCCGCACAGGACGGCGTGCGCGCGTACGTTGATCGCCCAGGAGCGGTCGAGCTCGTCGACGGTTACAGACTCGGCGGTCCCTGCAATCTGAACGCCGAGGTTCGACCAAGCGCCCTCGAGGCTGCCCAGGCTGCCCGCCGCCTCGTCGACGAACGCACGCACCGCCTGCGGGTCGGAGGCATCCAATGTGACGGCGTGCGCCCCGAGCTCTTCCGCGAGTGGAAGGAGGGCTGCCTCGTTCACGTCGCCGAGAGCGAGTCGGTGGCCGCGCGTAGCGAGAAGCCGTGCTCCCGCCGCGCCGATCCCAGTCGCACAGCCGAGGACGGCTAGCCGCGCCACCGCGCCCGAACGCGGTCGAAGAAGCCGTCGAAGAGCGCCGTGCGGTCGGCTAGGGACTCCTCGGCGCCGCTGTAGACCTCGGCGCGGAGCTCGTCCACGTCCACGCCGGAGGCCTCGACTTCGACGGGGTGTCGGGCGATCCAGAGCTCCCAGAGGTCCGGCGTCGCCTCGGGATGGAACTGGATTCCCCAGACGTCTCGCCCGTCGAGCCGGAAGGCCTGGTTCGGGCTCGACTCGCTCCGCGCCAGGACGCGCGCCCCGGGCGGCGGCTCGAAGACGTCGTAGTGCCACTGGTAGACGCCGGTCGGGTTCTCGAGCCGGCCGAAGACCGGATCGTCGGCGGCCTCGTCGGTCAGCGTGATGTCGACCCAGCCGATCTCCGGCTCCGCCGCCGCCTTGACGTCACCGCCGAGCGCCCGCGCGAGCAGCTGCCCGCCGAGGCAGATGCCAAAGACGGGCAGGTCGGCCTCGACGGCCTTCTCGAGGAAGACGCGCTCGGCCCGGAGGAGCGGCACCCCGTCCTCGTCCCAGGCATGCGCGTTCCCTCCCATCGGGATGACGGCGGAGAAATGGTCAGGCTCGAGGTCCTCCACCGGCTCCTCCCAGCCCCGAAGGCTTCTGTACGGGAGCCCGGACGCCTCCAGGCGCTCGCCGAGGAGGCCAAGGCCGCGCAGCGAGTGCTCCTGCTCGATGACGAGGACCGGCTTCACCGTTCGGACGCTAACGGAGAGTGCGGTATAGAGTCGGTTCGATGGCCGCTACAACGACGAAGGGCCGCCCGGAAGTCCTTCCGCGCGCCCTCGAGACGGCGTTCTCGTTTCCCGCACTCGAAGCGATCTTCACGCGGCGTGCCCGCCGATTCCCGCTCGGCGCAGAGCTGACCGGTCCTCTCGCATATCGCTCTGAGGCCGAACCTGTGCCGCTCGCGTACGAGGAGGAGGCGATCCTCGTCGCCGCCGCGACCGGCGTAACAGGCGTCGTCCGCGAGGAGTGGCCGTTCGCGGGTCCCGGCGGGGAGGCGACCGGAGCGGACAAACTCGCCTCGTTCACGGGCAGGACGTTCCCGAGCCCCCTCGCCATCCACGGGACCGAGGTGTTCTGGACGAACGACGATGGCGTCTACGTCCTGCCGCAGCGGGACGCGGAGCCCGAGCGCTACGTCGAGCTCGAGACGCCGGACGAGGTGCACGAGCTCTACCGGCGCGCGACCAAGCTCCAGGACGGGCGCCTCGAGATCCCGCGCAGGCGACCGAACCTCTTCAAGTTCAACGAGTGGGTCGTGAACACGGAGGGCTCGACCGTCTTCATCCCTGTCTCGGACGTGACGCGGCAGTGCATCTCAGCGATGCTCCTCTACGTCGACCGCCCGCACGGCTACTACATCGTCGACAAGCAGCTCGGAAACGATCCGCTGCGGCCGTTCGTCGAGTCGGGCCTCCTCGATCCCGTGCACCCGGTCGACCTCTGGGACTTCGAGCGATGGCAGATGGTCGACATGAACGGCGTCGAGGAAGGGCTCGTGATCGAGAACCTGATGATCGCGACGCAGGCGCTCGGCATCGGCGGCCATCCCTTCTCGGGCGGGAAGGGCCGCGTCACGCTCGGCGGCGCCAGGTACTGGGAGGAGATCGGCGGTGAGGGGCCGTGCGGCTCGCTCGGGTTCACCTTCCACCGCGTGCCCGACGACGCGCCGGTCGGCGCCGGCGAGGAAATCCCCGTCGGCCTCGACGGTGTCTTCGAGGGCGCCTGCCCGCCCTTCCACGCAGATATGGATGCGGCCGTCGACTTCGTCGTCGGCCTCCGGTTTGGGCCAGACGGGATCTTCTCGGCGCCGGACAAGCATCGGATCCCGTGGCGGTCACCCGAAGTGGCGCGGGCCGTCTCGCCGCCCTCCGACGAGGCGATCGAGGCGACGAAGACCCTCTGCCGCTACATCTGGGACACCTACGGGCGCTTCCCGGCCACGATCGATCCCTTCGTGATGACGGTCTGGTACCAGGCTGCTCACCTCGACGTCGGCTTCTACGACCGGTACTACCCGGCCGAGGCGCTCCCGCCGCACGTCCGCTCGCACATGCACGACTGGCATCCGTAGGCGTGCTCGACGACGTCCTCGAGCTCGGCGACCTCGAGCTCGAGCTCGGCGGCACACTCCGAGACGCGAGGCTGCACTACCGCACGCACGGCACGCTGTCACACGCGAGGGACAACGCTGTCCTCTTCCCGCACATGTACTCGGGCACGTCCGCTTCGCTGGACGGCTGGATCGCCCCGGGCCGGCCGCTCGACCCGGGCCGCTGGTTCGTCGTCTGCCCGGGCCAGCTCGGGAACGGCGTCTCTTCTTCCCCGAGCACGACCGAGGGGCACTTCCCAGACCTCACGATCGGAGACGACGTTTCGGCGCAGCGCCGGCTTGCCGAACGCCTAGGCATCGAGCGCTTCCAGCTCGTGCTCGGGTTCTCGATGGGCGCGCAGCAAGCGTACGAGTGGGCCGTCCGCGAGGCTGCAATGGTCAGCCGTCTCGCCGCCTTCGCCGGCCTCGGCCGAACGACGCCCGCGAACGACCTCATCGTCGCGGCATCCGCGGAGGCGCTCGAGGGCGGTGGCACTGATCAGCACGCCCGCTTCTGGGCCGCGACCGGCCTCTCGGCCGAGCTCTTCCGGTCAGAGGCCTGGCGCGACGCGGGCTACGACTCGGTCGCCGACCTCGTTCGCCGCCTGTTCGAGGACGACTACGCGGCGCGCGATCCGGATGACCTCCTTTGCCAGCTCCGCAAATGGCGCCGGGCCGATGTCTCACGCCACACGGGCGGCGACCTCGCCGGCGCGCTGGGACGCATCGCGGCGCGTGCCATCGTCGTCCCGTTCTCGCATGACGCCTGGTTTCCAGTCGCCGACTGCGCTGCCGAGCAACGCTTGATCCCGGGGAGCGAGCTTCACGTCGTCGAGAGCCCGTGGGGGCACTACGCGTGGGGGATGACCGCGGCCGAGACGGCCCGGATCGACGGGCTCGTCGCCGACCTGCTCGCTACATGACCTCGCGGTAGCGCTCGCGCTCCCAGTCGGTCACGTGCCGGGAGAGGAGCTCGAGCTCGTGACGGAGCATGACGCAGTAGACGTCGACGAACATGTCGCCGTAGACCTCGCGTGCGAACGTGCTCTGCTCGAACTCGGGAATCGCCTCGGGAAGTTCCGTGGGGATCCGCCGGAGCGACGCGTCGACGTGCGGGTCGCCACTGACCATCGGCGGCACGTCGTAGTCGTTCGCGAGGCCGTCCGCACCCGCGGCCAGGCAGCCGGCGACGACGAGGTACGGGTTCGCGTCGGCCGAGGCCCAGCGCGCCTCGAGTCGGGTCGCCTCACCGTGGTCGACGACCGAGCGAACAGCGACGAGCCGATGGTCGAGGCCCCAGCTCACCTGGGTCGGCGCAAAGGAGTAGTCCTCGACCCGCTTGTACGCGTTCACCGTCGGGCAGTTGATCGCCTGGAGCTCGACCTGGTGCTCGAGGAGCCCGGAGAGGTAGCGCCGCATGAGCTTCGACCGGAGCGGCGGCTCGTCGTCCGCGACGGCGAACGCGTTCCGGGCGTTCGGGCCGAGCAGGCTCTGGTGAATATGGAGCCCATTGCCCGCTTCGGTGATGTAGGGCTTCGGCATGAACGTCGCGTGGAGGCCTTTCGCGGCTGCCGTCTGCTTGACGACGTACTTGAAGACAACGGTCGCGTCGGCGATGTCGATCGGCGAGCCGTGGCCGAGGTTGACCTCGACCTGGGCGGGGCCGTACTCCACGTTCCAGGCCTCCACCTCGATTCCGGATGCCTCCAGCACGCGGCGAATTTCGCCGACGACGGGCTCGACCTCGGATCCTTTCGCGATCGAGTAGCAATGGACGCCGGTGTAAAGCGGGTTCCAATCAGGAGTGCATAGATGGAACTCGAGCTCGGTCGCGGCGATCGGCTCGTGCCCCTCCGTGCGGATCCGCTCGATCGCGCGCCGGAGGATCGCGCGGCCGTCTAGTGCCACGGACTCGTGCGTGGCCGGGTCGATGGTGTCGCAGATGCAGAAAGCGGTTCCCTCGCGCCAGGCGGCGACCCGGAGCGTCGAGAGGTCGGGGACGACGTGCATGTCCGGGTAGCCCGTCTCGTCGTTCACGAACCGGGTGGGGAAGATGACGCCGTGCATGTCCCACGTGAAGGCGACGTTCGCGATCGCGAAGCCGGAGCTCCTGGCCGTGGAGAGGAAGTGCTTCCGGGAGAGGCGTTTGCCGCGGGGAATGCCCCACGTGTCGGCGAACATGCACTCGACCGTGTGCACGCCGTGCCGCTCGAGGAACTCGCTGGCGGCCTCGACGTTGGTTTCGGCTTCGGCGACGGTCATGGTTTCGTTTTCCTCGGCGGACGCAGAGCTATCGTAACGGGGGGCTCTCGCGCAGAGGAGCGGCTCGGCGGTTAGGGTCTTCCACGCCCCCGCGGGGCGGACCCATGCGCGCCGTCGTCCTTCGTTCCTTCCACGAGCCGCTCGAGGTCGAGGAGCGGCCTGTACCCGAGCCGAGCGGCGGCGACCAGGTCCGCGTTCGCGTGCTCGCATCCGGGGTCTGCCATTCCGACCTCCACGTCGCCGAGAACTACTTCGGCTCGCCGCTCCCGCTCGTCCTGGGGCACGAGATCGCCGGCGACGCCGAGGGGCTCGGCAACGTGCTCGTGTACACGCCCTGGGGCTGCGGCGAGTGCCGCTTCTGCGCGCGGAGCGAGGAGATGATCTGCCCTGATGCGCGCGAAGCGGGTCTCTTTCAGGACGGCGGCTATGCGGAGTACGTGCTCGTGCCGCACCGGCGCTACCTGTACCCGATCGGCGACCTCGATCCCGTGGAGGCGGCGCCGCTCGGCTGCGGCGGCCTCACGCCGTATCGCGCCGTCAAGCATGCACGCCCCTGGCTTCGCCCCGGCTCGCGCGCGCTGGTTCTCGGCGCAGGCGGGCTCGGCCAGTTCGGGATCCAGTATCTCAGGCTCTTGACCGACGCGACCGTCCACGTCGGCGATCCGTCGCCGCAAAAGCGCAAGCGGGCGCTCGAGCTCGGCGCCGAGGAGGCCGGCGAGCCCGGTGAGCTCGAAGGCCCGTACGAGGCGGTCCTCGACTTCGTGGGGTCAAACGTGTCGCTCGCCGATGCGGCGAGGCTGGTCGACCGGCAGGGCGTGGCGATCGTGATCGGCCTCTTCGGGGGGCGGATTCCGTTCGGGCTCGGCGCGGTGCCGCACGAGGCCCATTTCCTCTCGAGCATCTGGGGCTCCCGGGACGAGCTTGCCGAGCTGATTGAGCTCGCGCAGCGCGAGCGGCTCGAGTACACGATCGACACGATGCCGCTCGAGCGTGCGCAGGAAGCGCACGACCTCGTGCGCCGCGGCGAGGTGCGCGGTCGCATCGTCCTCGTTCCGTAGATCTAGAATCGCTCTCAGGGAAGGAGGCGCGCGTGGCGACGTTCGCGGAGACCAGGCCGATCGAGACCCGCCTTCGTCTTGATCCGGACCTGATGGCCGGCCCCATCTACCGGAAGTACGAGAAGGCGACCCGGAAGGTCTGGGACCCCAAGCAGTTCGACTACGAACAGGATCGGGCCGACTGGGAACGACTTACGGACGCGCAGCGTCAGGGCATCCTCACGATCACGGTTCGCTTCGAGGCGGGCGAACAGGAGGTGACCGACGAGCTGCTCCCGATGCTCTCGGCCGCGCACGCGCTCCGGCGCTTCGACTGGGTCATGTACCTCTCGACCTTCATGCTCGAGGAGGCGCGCCACTCGGAGTTCTTCACCCTCTGGCACGCGCGCGTGCCCGGCCTGATGTCGCGCGACGAGAAGGCCCGCTACTGGCCGCTTCGCGACCACACCGTCGACCCGACCGGCCGCTTCACCGTCGGGGAGCCTGTGTACGAGGGGCTGCCGAGGTACGGACAAAAGCTGACGGAAGCCGTTCATTCGGGGGATGAGTCGGCAATCGAGGCAGCCTTCGTCGAGTTTGCGACGCTCTATTGCGCCTGGGTCGAGGGCGTCCTGACCATGCCCTCGTACGAGATCGTGATCGACACGACGACGATCTGGGATGCGCTTCCCGCGCTCCGCCTCGGGTTCAAGAACATCCTCGGCGACGAGGGTCGTCACATCACGTTCGGGACGCAGGCGTGCCGAATCCTGATCGAGAAGAACCCGCGGTACGAGGCACTCGCACATTCGGTGATCGACGAGTACCGCGGGAACGCCGTCGGGATGCTCGAATACCAGCGGAACGTCCCGGGCCTCGATCTCGACAAGTACCAGCGCCAGAAGGTTCGCCACTACCGCAACCGGTGCCGTGAGATGGGGATCTCGCCGGACGAGACGCTCGTCGAGGAGATCCTCGATCCGGAGATCGACTTCGTCGTCGGGGTCGAGGCGGGGTAGACACGCCGTGAAGCGCTGGGAGTGCCTGGACGTCGACTGCGGGGAAGTGGTCGTCGCCGAGTCCGACGAGGAACTGGTCGACCGCGTCAACGCCCACGTGCACGACGCGCACGGAAGCTACGAGCTCGAGGAGGTGATCCTCGCCGTGGCCGAGGAGGCGGACGAGCCGATGAGGGAGGAGGCGCGATGACACTCGTCCAGGACGACCTCGCGAACGCCGATGTTGCGAGTCCACGCGTCTACGCTGAGGGCGTCCCGCACCGGACTCTCGCCGCGCTTCGCGAGCACGACCCGGTCCACTGGCATCCATTCCCGGGCACCCGAGAAGGCTTCTGGCTCCTGACGAAGCACGCGGACGTCGTCGACGTGGGCAAGGATCCCGAGACGTTCTCTTCGCAGGCTGGTCACATCGCGCTCGAGGACCGCGAGCCCGACGCGCTCGCGGCGCGGCAGTCGCTGATCGAGACCGACCCGCCTGCCCACACGCGCCTCCGCAAGCTCGTGAGCTACGCGTTCACGCGGAGCAAGGTGCGCGAGTACGAGGACTACACGCGGACGATCGCGCGCGACCTCCTTGACCGGGCGATCGCGAAACGCGAGTTCGATTTCGTGACCGAGATCTCGGAGCCGCTGCCGATCACGGTCCTCATCTCGATCCTCGGCCTCCCCCAGGAGGACTCCGACTACCTCATCGACCTGACGAGCGAGATGGCGGCCTCGACCGACCCGGACTATGTGCCCGATCCGGACAAGTATCCGATCGACGTCGACCCCCGCCTCCTTCCGTTCGGCTCGCCGGCCGCCTGGCACGTCTTCGAGTACGGGCGCAAGATCGGCGAGGAGCGGAGGGAGAATCCCAGCGACGATCTCGTCAGCCGCCTCGTCCACGCCGAAGTCGACGGCGAGCGCCTCTCCGACGTCGAATACTCGAACTTCTTCGAGCTCTTCATCTTCGCTGGCAACGAGACGACGCGGACGGGGATCTCACAGGGCACGCTTGCGCTAATGGAGCATCCCGACGAATTCGATCGGCTCGCGGCCGACCCCTCGCTCATGCCGACCGCGGTCGACGAGATCCTCCGCTACGGCACGCCGATCATCTACTTCCGGCGTACGGCGATGCGCGATACCGAGATCCGGGGCGTGCCGGTGCAGGCCGGCGACCGCGTCGCGCTCTGGTACGTATCGGCGAACTTCGACGAGGAGGTCTTCGCCGACCCGTACCGGTTCGACATCGGACGTGAGCCGAACCCGCACGTCACGTTCGGGCGAGGAGGCCCGCACTTCTGTCTCGGCTCCTTCCTCGCGCGGCTCGAGATTCGCATCCTCCTCGAGGAGATCCTCGCGCGGAACGTCCGCTTCGAGCTCACCGGTCCGCCCGTCCGACTCTCCTCCAACTTCATCAACGGCTTCAAGTCGCTGCCCGTTCGGGTCGTCCAGGCAGGCTGAAAGGAGACGTCATGGCCATCGTGGAAGCGCCGCCAACGCTCGAGCGCGTCTACCTCGCCGGAGAGTGGCTCGACACGGGCTCGTCAGCCGAGGTTCTCTCCCCCTACTCCGGCGAGGTAGTCGCGACGGTTGCGCGAGCCGGCCGCGCGGAGGCCGAGCGAGCCGTCACAGCCGCTGCCGCGGCGATGCGAGAACCGCTGCCGGCCTGGCGGCGGGCGGACCTTCTCGACCGCATCTCGCAGCTCGTGCGCGAATGCGGGGAGGAGCTCGCGCGGACGATCTGCGCCGAGGCGGGCAAGCCGCTCAAGGCCGCGCGTGTGGAGGCGGCGCGGGCCGTGAACACGTTTGGGCTCTCGGCAGGCGAGGCGCGCCGTCTCTCCGGTGAGGCCGTGCCGATCACCGGCACGCAGCCGGGGGACGGTCACATGGCCTGGACGGTTCCGGTGCCGATCGGGGTCATCGGAGCGATCACGCCCTTCAACTTCCCGCTCAACCTGGTCGCGCACAAGCTCGCCCCTGCGCTTGCGGCCGGCTGCGCGGTCGTGCTGAAGCCGGCAAGCCAAACGCCCGTCTCGGCCCTCCGGCTGGCGGGCCTCTACGAGGAGGCCGGCGTCCCG
Source organism: Actinomycetota bacterium (assembly GCA_030861005.1). Lineage (GTDB taxonomy): Bacteria > Actinomycetota > Thermoleophilia > Gaiellales > Gaiellaceae > JALZFU01. Next base: position 3,504 of record JALZGN010000196.1, on the reverse strand, counting down.
GCCGGCTGGCTGAGCGTCCTGCCCGGGTCGGCGAGCGAGATCGGCGACGTCCTGGTCGAGGACGAGCGGGTCCGGATGCTCACCTTCACCGGCTCTGCCGAGGTCGGCTGGGATCTCCGCTCGCGGGCCTCTCGCAAGAAGGTTGCGCTCGAGCTCGGGAACGCCTCGCCGATCGTCGTCGAGCCGGACGCCGACCTCGAGTTCACGGCGACGAAGGTCGCGACGCATGCCTTCTCGTTCGCCGGCCAGACGTGCGTCTCGATCCAGCGCGTCTATGTGCACTACGACCTCGTGGACGACTTGCTCGGCCGCCTCGTCCCGAAGGTGGAGGCGCTCCGCGTCGGCGATCCGGCCGACGAAGAGACCGACCTTGGCCCCGTGATCGACCGGGCCAACCACGACCGCATCCTCGCCTGGCTCGAGGAGGCGAAGTCGGGCGGCGCCGAGGTCGTCACGGGCGGGGTGGAGGAAAGCGGCGTGCTCAGGCCGACGGTGCTTCGCGGGGTCTCGCCCGAGATGAAGGTCTGCTCGAAGGAGGTCTTCGGGCCTGTTTGCTCCGTGATCCCGTACTCGTCGCTCGACGAGGCTTTCGCGCTCGCGAACGACACCGAGTACGGCCTCCAGGCGGCCATCTTCACGCGTTCGATCGAGCCGGCAGTCCGAGCGACCACGTCGCTCGAATTCGGGAGCGTCATGATCAACGAGGCACCCGAGTGGCGGGTCGACCAGATGCCCTACGGCGGCACGAAGGCGTCGGGGAACACCAAGGAAGGTCCTGCCTACACGATCCGGGAGATGACGGAGGAACGGCTGGTCGTGCTCGGCGGCGTTTAGGATGCCGGAGACCGTCCGGGCCGCCGTCCTCTACGGGTTCAACCAGCCGCTCGAAGTCGAGGAGGTCGAGCTCGACCCGCCGAAGGAGGGCGAGGTCCTCGTCCGCATCGTCGCGAGTGGGGTCTGCCACTCGGACCTCCACGTCGTCCAAGGAATCCACCCGACCGATCTGCCCGTGATCCTCGGCCACGAGGGCGCCGGGATCGTCGAGACGGTCGGGCCGGACGTCCGCGGGCTCGCTTCCGGCGACCACGTTCTTTTGACGTGGCTTCCCTACTGCGGGCACTGCCGCCATTGCGTGCGCGGCCGGCCGAACCGCTGCGAGAACGTCGCCTGGTACGACGCGACGCTCGAGGACGGGACGTGCCGCTTTCGCAAGAACGGACAGCGAATCCACCACTACAACACCTCGTCGTTCGCCGAGCGCTCGGTCGTCCCGGCCCGGACGGCGATCCCTGTCGACCGGGACCTGCTGCTCCGCGAGCTGGCGCTCATGGGCTGCGCCGTCATGACCGGCGTCGGGGCGGTCCTCAACACCGCCGGCGTGCGGCCGGGCGACAGCGTCGCCGTCGTCGGTTGCGGCGGCGTCGGCCTGAACGCGATCCAGGGCGCTCGGATCGCCGGCGCGACGCGGATCGTGGCCGTCGACGTCGTTCCGGCGAAGCTCGAGCTCGCGCGCGAGCTCGGCGCCACCGACGCCGTCGACGCGAGCGCCTCGGACCCGGTCGACGCCGTGCGCGAGCTCGTCCCGGGCGGTGTCGACCACGCCTTCGAGGCCCTCGGCCGGCCAGCGACCATCGAGACGACGCTCGGGCTCACCGGCCGGGGCGGTCAGGCCGTCCTCATCGGGATGGCGCCGCCCGACGCCCGCGTCCCGCTCGATGCCCTGACCGTGACGCTCGAAGAGCGTTGCGTGCGGGGATCGTGGTACGGCTCGTGTGTCCCGCTTCGGGACTTTCCGCTCCTCGTCGAGCTCTACCGCGACGGCCGCCTGCGCCTCGATCCGCTCATCGTCGAATGTGGGTTGGAGGACGTGAACGACGCCTTTCGCCGCATGGAGGCAGGCGAGACCGCACGCAGCGTGATCGTTTACGAGTAGCCGTGGGAACGAAGCGGCCGGCGCGCGGCCACGCGCGCCGCGTCATGCCCGAAGGGGCGGGCCTCGGACGAGTGAGCTGCGAGGTAAGCTCGGCCGGGCGCGGCCGCGAGGACAAGCGCGAGCTCCTCGCCGTCGGCCCCGATCCCGAGGCCGAGCTCGGAGCGCCTTGCGGCAAGGCGGGCGAGGCTCGGCGCGTCCCCGCCGGCGGAGTCGAGCGTGAGCGGGACGCCCTCCTCCTCGAAGCCGGCCGCGAGCGCCGCCGCCGGGGCACGTGCCGCGACGAGCGCGACGACGAGGCCCGCGCTTACGACCGGCCCCGCGCGTAGGCGAGCACGAGCCCAACCGCGACGGCGGCGCGCGGGCCGTTCGTCCCGAGGACATTGCCGCGGGCGACCGCCACGTCGAGGTCGGAGAGATCGGCCGCGACGACGTCGACGACCTCGCCGTCGGTCGCCGACCCGCCGACGAGCGTGACGAGCTCGCCGCGCGGCACGTCGCCCACCGAGTCGATTGCCCGGCGGACGTTGCGCGCCAACACATCCCGCTTCGCGCGGCGGCGGAGGCTACGCCAGACCTCCGGCGCGAGCGGCGTCGGAAGTGGAACGGGGTCGCGCCCGTCGAGCAGGCAGAGACGGGCAAGCGAGGGCGGGGGTGCAGGCTCGCCGAGGAAGCCCCGGCTCCCGTCCTCATGGTGGAGCGTGAACGGCGTTTCGACGCGAACCGAACGGGTCAGCTTCGCGCGTTCGGCGAGTGGGAGGTCACACCCGAGCAGGCCGGCGCAGATGCGCGTGACGAGCTCGCCCGCCCCGGCGGTCGAGACGGCGTTCTCCTCGCGGTGAAGGTCGACCGTGCCGCCGCCGAGGTCGACGACGAACGGTGCACGGCCCGCCCCCGGCGTCGTCGAGGCACCGAGCACGGCGGCCTCGGACTCCCGAGCGACGACGGTCGCGCCTCGAGGGCAGAGCTCGGCCGCGGCATCGACGAGGCCCTTGCTCGTCCCTCGCGCGAGAATGGCGAGAGCGACGGCGCGCCGGCGCGCGAGGCGCCGCGCGAAGCTCGGATCCTCCGGCGGCGCCGGCAGCGCGCACCACGTCACGTCGAGGAGCTCGTACCGGGCGCCCGCGGCCCCCCTGATGGCCGCGATCTCGCCGGGAGCGGGCGGCTCGGCTCGCTCGGAGAGCGGCTCCTCGGTGCCGTCCGCGCGAACGAGTACGACGGACGAGTCGGCACTCGTCAAGGGCGTCTCGCTTTTCGGTGTGCGTACCACGATTGCGGCACGGGACGCCGCGACGGCCCGCGCGGCCGACCGGGCTGCGCGGGCCTCGTCGGGCCCCAGCCCGAGCAGGACGCCCAGACGCAGGGGATCCGCGAGCTCCTCGACTGTCGCGCCGGGAGAGGCGACCTCGACCGCCACCGGAGCGCCGAGCGGAAGCTCGTCGGCGCCGGTGACCTCGTCGACGATCGGAACCGAGCGGTCGAAGCGGTTCCCGATCAGGACGGCGTCGTCGCCTTCGACGACAACGGCGGCGATCTTCCACCCGCGCGCCCGTGCGTCGCGGAGGCGCTTCGCC
>JALZGN010000299.1 GCA_030861005.1 Actinomycetota bacterium | reverse complement strand
CGCTTCCTGCTCCTCCCGGACGGGCGCGCGGTCGTCGAGTCGGCGGAGGCGGTCGGCCTCGCGCGGCTGCGGACGGACGAGCTCGATCCCCTCCGGACGTCGAGCCGGGGGGTCGGCGAGCTCGTCGACGCGGCGGTCGCGGCCGGCGCGTCCTCCGTCATCGTCGCGCTCGGCGGAAGCGCCACGGTCGACGGTGGCCGCGGACTGCACGAAGTGTTCGACCGGCTTCCGGTTCCGGTCGTCGCCGCCTGCGACGTCCAAAACCCCTTGCTCGGCCCGCGCGGGGCGGCACGCGCGTTCGGGCCGCAGAAGGGTGCTTCACCGGCGGAGGTCGAGGAGCTCGAGCGGCGCCTCGCGGCGAGGGACGAGCTCACCCCGGTTGCGCACCTGCCCGGAGCGGGAGCGGCCGGCGGCCTGGGCGCCGCGTTTGCCGTGCTTGGGGCGACGCTCGTCTCCGGGATCGATCTCGTCCTCGAGGCCGTCGCCTTCGACGACCGTGTCCGCGGTGCCGCCCTCGTGGTCACGGGCGAGGGAGCGGTCGACCGCTCGAGCCTCGAGGGGAAAACCGTGGCCGGCGTCCTTCGCGCCTCGGGACGCGTCGGCGTTCCCTGCGCCGTCTTCGGGGGGCGCGTCGAGTCGGCCGCAGCGCGCGATCTGCGTGCGGCCGGGGCCGCCACGGTTTGCTCGCTTACGGGCGATCGAGACCGCGCTCGCGGCGACCTCGTCGAGCTTGGCGAGAGGCTCGCGCGCTCGCTCGGCGAGAGCGCCTAGATGCCGTGGTGGCGCATCGCCTCGGCGTCGCGTTTCTCGTCGACGGTCGGCTCGAGGTCCCCCGGCGACTCGGTCCGCGCGCCCTCCTGCTCCTCGCTCACGACGTCGAGCCGCTCCTCCTGGGAGTCTCGCGGGAGGTCACGCTCGCGAGATCCTCCCCGCAGCCAATCGACTAGGCCCATTGCCACCTCCTCTCGCTCGCCCTCTCCGTCCCCGCCGCCGAGCGCGACGAAACGCTCGTTCTGCGCTCGCCCGGGGGCGGAGAGCATTCGCTGCCGTTTCCCGATCTGAAACCGCGGGTACCCGACGTTCCTCGGGAAAGGGGGAACATGTACATCGGCATCGGAACGGTCCTCGTCATCGTCCTCATCATCGTCTTGATCCTTCTCCTTCGCTGAGCGGAGCCAGATGACTCGAAGATGGTCGGAAAAAGGGCGGCGCCAGGCCGCCCTTTTCGTTTCGGTCTCGCGGCCGCTATTACGGCGGGGGCCGGTTGTACGGGTCGTCGCGGACGACCGTCTCACGCCGCCACCCTCCGAACCCGCCCCAGCTCGACCAGAAGATCATGGAGAGGAGCATCCCGATCGCCCCGACGATGACGAGGATGATCCCGACCATGTTGACGTCGATCGTCCCGTCCGTGTCGACGTTCACGGCGAGCCAGAGGATGAGGCCGACCGCGATCAGGAAGAGGCTAACGCCGATGCCCATTCGTTCCTCCTCGGAGCGTTGTCGCCCTAGTTCGGGCTAGGGAAGGGATACCCTTCCGCGCCCGCTTCAACCCCGGCGGCCGGCTATCCCGCGGCCGACTCGGCGGCGCGGAGACGACGCGCGAGCGTCTGGAGGAGCTTCCAGGCAACCTCCGGGTGCTCCTCGACGAAGGGCCGAAACTCCCAAGGCGTCAGGTAGAAGCAGCGGAGGTCGGTCGCCGCCGTCACCGACGCCGAGCGAACCCCCTGATCGATCACGGCCATCTCGCCGAACGAGTCTCCCGGGCCGAGGGTCGTCCGCAGCTCGCCGCCGACGCTTACGGTCGCGTTCCCCTCCCCGATGACGAAGAAGCTCGTCCCGGTCGCGCCCTCCTCGACGACCGTTGCGCCTTCCGAGAAGGAGCGCTCCTGAAACCGGCCGGCCAGGTGTCCGAGCTCTCGCTCGTCGAGGCCGGAGAAGAGCGGCACCTGGCGAAGGAGGTCGATCGGCGCTCGCGCCACGGGGCGCGATGATAACGGGGAGGGGCCCACGGCCGCGCGGCGAAAATCGCGCCGTGCCGCGGCCAGCCGCGCTCGCGCGCGAGATCGATCTCGAGCTCTCCTGGTCGGAGCGCGAGCTGCCCGAGCGCGAGAGGACGAAGCACGTCCACCGGCTGCACCCGTACCTCGGGAAGTTCGTGCCGCAGCTCGCCGAGGTCTTCCTGTGCCGCTTCGGTCGCGCGGGGACGCTCGTCTGGGACCCGTTCGTCGGCTCGGGCACGACCCTCGTCGAGGCGAACGCGCTCGGCATGCGGAGCGCGGGTTGCGACCTCTCCGCGTTCAACTGCCTGCTCGCGCGGGTGAAGACGGCGCCCTACGATCCCGGCGTGGTCGCCAGCGAGGCCGACGTCCTCATCGGCCGGCTCGGGGCGCCCCGTCGAGTCCCTTCTGGCGAGCCGCCGGCCGCGGCGTCATCGTACCTCGAGCGGTGGTTCGCGCCGGGCGCGCTCCGCGACCTCCTCGCCTTCCGCGAGCGTCTCGAGGACGCCCGGTACCCAGAGCTCTGGGCGGTCGTTCTCTCGCGCGCGGCGCGCTCCGCTCGTCTCGCCCGCCACGACGACCTCGACTTCCCCCGCGAGCCGGTCGGCGCCGACTACTTCTGCCACAAGCACCGCCGGGTGTGCCGTCCCGTCGGCGAGGCCGAGAAGTTCCTTCGCCGCTACATCGGGGATGCCGTGCGGCGGATCGAGGCGTTCACCGACCTTCGGACGGACGCCGACGTCACCGTCCTCGCCGGCGACGCGCGGGTGATCGACCCACCGGGGCCGGTCGATCTCGTCCTCACGTCCCCGCCGTATCCGGGCCTCATCGACTACCACGAGCAGCATGCGTACGCGTTCGAGCTCCTCGGCCTCGAGCGGCGGGACTCGGACGAGATCGGCCGTGGCGTGAAGGGCTACTGCCGCGACGTGGCCGCCGTCCTCCGCCGCGCGGCGCAGGCGCTTCGCCCTCGCGGGCGCGTGGTGATCGTCGTGAACGACTCGCGCGGCCTCTACGACGGCATCCTGGCGGAGGCGAACCTCGAGCTCGAGGAGCGCCTCCTTCGGCACGTGAACCGGCGGACGGGGCGACGGAACGGCGAGTACTACGAGGAGGTCTTGATCGCCCGTCCCTGAATCCCGGGCGAGACGAGGCGATGCGAGGCCGGGAGGCGCGTCCGCTCGACGGCGGCAACGTCGAACCCGCGCGCCGCCACCGCGGCGCGGGTGTCTCGATTCAGGTGGCAGCCGCCCGCCAGGCGCCGGTGCAGAGGCGTCAGCCGGTCCTGCCAGCGTGCGAGCCGTCCGTCGCCGCGAACGTGCTCGAGGAGGACGAGCGGGGCGCCTGGTCGGAGAACGCGGCGAACCTCCGCGAGCGCGTGCGCCGGGTCCGAGACGGAGCAGAGGACGAACGTGAGGACGGCCGCGTCGAAGCTCTCGCCGGCGAAGGGCAGCGCTTCCGCGGAGGCCGCGACGACCTCGACCGGGACGCTCGTCGAGCGGCGCCGCCTCTCGAGCTCCCGCGCCATGCTCGCGTCCGGCTCGACGGCGACGACGCGAGCGGCGCGCTGGTAGTGCGGGATGTTTCGGCCCGTGCCGGCGCCGACCTCGAGGACGTCCCCCT
>JALZGN010000186.1 GCA_030861005.1 Actinomycetota bacterium | reverse complement strand
TGACGTCCTCGATCAGCCCGAGATAGCGCTCGCCGTACAGCTTCGACATCGCCACGAACGCGCCCGTCTCGTACCGGATTCGACGCAGGAGCGGGTCGATGATCTTCGTGTTCGACCCGTGGTTGTTCACGAAGACGATCCGGTCGAACCCGTGATGAATGAGAGACCGGGCGACGTCGTGGTACACCTCGAGCAGGATCTGCGAGCGGAGCGTGATCGTGCCCGTGCCGTCCGCGGCCCCGTACATGTGCTGAGGCGAGTAGCCGAACCAGACGCACGGCGTGTAGAGGACGTGGGCGCGCTCGGCCGCGCGGCGCGTGATCTCCTCGGCCTGGATCGTGTCCGTCGCGAGCGGGAGGTGCGGCCCGTGCTGCTCCAGGCTCCCGATCGGCACCATCACGATGTCCTTCTCGGCGAGGTACGCACCGATGTCCGGCGGTGCGAGCTCCGCGATGTTGTAGGACGTCAGCTCCACCGGACGTTCCTCCTGCAGGCCCGGGGCTAGGCGCGCGCCCCGGCGCGCTGCCCGATGTGCCGTCGAAGCTCGTTGATCGAGTCCTGCACATACTGGTCGTACAGGTGGTCGGGCACGGCGCCCGTCCCGTGATCGCGCAGGAACTGCTCGAGCCCAACCGTTGCCTCCGCCTCCGACGCGTCCGCGATCTCCTTCCGGGTCGACACCCGGCTGCGGTCGACGGGCACGACGAACTCGACCGTCAGGAAGTCGTCGTAGCCCGCGTCTTCGAGCGTCCCGATGAAGGCACCCCAGTCGATCGCGCCCTGGCCGCACGGCATCCGGTTGTTGTCCGCCACGTGGACGGCGTAGAGCTTGTCGCCGACCGCGCGGATCGCCTCGGCCCAGTCGGCCTCCTCGATGTTCATGTGGAAGATGTCGAGGCAGACGCCGCAGTTTCCGCCGACGTCCTCGGCGAGGGCGAGCGCCTGGTCGTGGCGATTGAGGAAGTACGTCTCGAACCGGCAGAGTGGCTCGAGCGCGAGCCGGATCCCCTTCTCCTCCGCGTGCGCCTGGCACTCCTTGAGGCTCTCGAGGGCCCAGTTCCACTCGTCCTCGGGCGAGCCCATCGGCACGATCTTCCCGACGGTCGACGGCACGACCGTCAGGATCTCGCCGCCGAGCGCGGCGATCAGGTCGATCGTGTCCTTGACGTACCGGACGCTTCCGATCCGGACGTACTTGTCCTCGTGCAGGAGATCGCGCCCGCCGACCATGAGCGTGACGGCGCCCCAGAGGCGGAGGTCGTGCTCGTCGAGCAGTGAGCGGACGTGGTCTACGTCCGTCGTCGCCGGCTCGCCGCCGATCTCGATCGCGTCGTAGCCCGCGCGCGCGAGCCGCGAGATCGTCGTCTCGATCGGTTCAGGGCGCATCCAGTTGTGCATCGCGACTTTGAGTCCCATCCGTCTCTCCCTTCCTTTCTCTCCTACAGTCCGAGCTTCCCGGGGTTCATGATCCCGTTCGGGTCGAGCGCTTCCTTGATCCGCCGCAGGGCGTCGAGCCCGCCCCCGTGCTGTGCGCGCATGTAGGGGGCGAGCTTGAGTCCGACGCCGTGATGGTCGTTCATCACGCCGCCCGCGCCCAGGATCGCCCGCACGCCGTCCTCCCAAATCCGGTCGTGGAGCGTCACGGCCTCCGCTCCGCCGTCGGGCACGACGAACCGTCCGTAGATCATCGTCCCCCACGGGTACCAGTGGCTGAAGTGGATCTTGATCGTGAGGGCGTCCCGCTCGTACGGGCGCATCGCTTCGCGGACCGCGTCGTACACGGCGAGGATGCGCCCGTACGTCGCGACGGCCTCGATCGTCCCCCAGATTGCCGGGAGCTCGGGGTGGTGCGGCGGCTTGTAGAACTCATACCGGCGCGCCCACCAGGTCCTGCCGATGCCCTTGTCGAGCACGCGCGCGCCGGCATCGCGCGCGATCGCGAGCATCCGCTCGGCCTCCGCGTCGACGACGCCCGGCTCCCCCTCGAAGGCGAAGACCGTCGAGACGCCGTCGAGCTCCTCGCCGACGACCGGGCCGAGCGTCTGGCGAGTCGCGACCTCGTCGTAGAGGCGGACGACCGACGGCCGGAGGCCGCGTGCAATCCCGCTCCGGACCGCGGCCACGCCCGACGCAACTGACGGAAACGACACCGCCTCGAAGCGCCGCGCCGCGGGGAGCGGCGTGAGCTGCAGCGTCGCCTGCGTCACGACGCCGAGCGTCCCCTCCGAGCCGACGAAGAGCTGGGTCAGGTCGGGCCCGACGGCATGGCGGGGGACGCCGACGGTCTCGAGCGTCTCGCCGGTCGGCGTGACGACGCGGAGCGAGAGCACGAGATCCTCGATTTTCCCGTAGCGCGTCGAGAGAACCCCCGACCCACGCGCGGCGACGTACCCTCCGACCGTCGCGAGGTCGGCCGACGCGGGGTAGTGGGGCAGCATGAGGCCGCGCTCGTTCAGCTCGCCCTCGAGCCGGCGCCCGTTCACTCCCGCCTGCGCCGTCACCGTGAGCGACTCCTCGTCGATCTCGACGATGCGGTCGAGCGCTCTCAGGTCGAGCACGATCCCGCCCTCTGTCGGGACGGCCCCGCCCTGACTCCCCGAGCCGCCGCCCCAGGGGACGACGGGGACTCGGCGGCGGTTGGCGACGCCGAGCGCCGAGGCGACGTCCTGCTCCGAGGCGGGCACGACGACGAGCTCGGGGCGCCCGAGCGGAGCGCCGCTCGCGCGCGCGGCGAGCGCCTTCCAGTAGGTGTCGGCGGTGTAGTCGTCGAGGCGGGTTGCGTCGAGGACAACGGCCGCATCGCCGATCTCCTCGGCGAGCTCGCGCGCGAGCTCGGAGACTGCGTACGTCATCACGCCTGCCCCCGGTCGCACCTCTCGGTCCCCCTCGCGCATCGATCACCTGCCGGCAAGCGCCGCTCCTTTCCGGATGCTCTTGAACCGGCGGATCCTCTCGCTGATCGCGGTCTCCACCGGAAGCCGCTCCATGCTCGACGCGCCGAAGAACCCGACCACGCCGTTCGTCCGCTCGAGGACGTAGGCCGCGTCCTCGGGGTCGGCGATAGGACCGCCGTGGCAAAGGACGAGCACGTCGGGATTGACGTCCTTGGCCGCGTCGTGCATCGCCTGGACGCGCTCGACGGCGTCGTCGAGTCCGACCGCAGTGCGCGCCCCGATCATTCCCGACGTCGTGAGGCCGAGGTGCGGGACGAGGATGTCGCCGCCCGCCTGAGTCATCTCGCGCGCGCTCTCCTCGTCGAAGACGTAGGGCGCCGTGAGGAGCTCGAGCTCGTGCGCCGTGCGGATCATCTCGACCTCGAGCCGGTACCCCATGCCCGTCTCCTCGAGGTTCGCACGAAAGGTGCCGTCGAAGAGGCCGACGGTCGGAAAGTTCTGCACGCCCGAGAAGCCGAGCTCGTCCAGCTGACGCAGAAACACGGGCATCAGCCGAAAGGGGTCGGTGCCGCACACGCCCGCGAGAACGGGCGTCCGCTCGACGACGGGGAGGACCTCGCCGGCCATGTCGACGACGATTCCGTTCGCGTCGCCGTACGGGAGGAGGCCCGCGAGCGAGCCGCGGCCCGCCATCCGGTAGCGACCCGAGTTGTAGACGATGATGAGGTCGGCCCCGCCTGCCTCGGCGCACTTCGCCGACAGTCCCGTCCCGGCGCCCGCTCCGATCACGGGCTCGCCCGTCTCGACGCGCGCGCGCAGCCGGGCGACTGCCTCTGTCCGCGTCACGCCGACACCGGCTCGCCTCTCGCCGCACCCGCGCGCGCGAGCTCGTGCAGCCGCTCTGCGATCGCGTCGGCGAAGCGGGGGTCGTTCACGTCCGCGTCGAACTCGCGGAGCTCGACCGCAGGCTCGAGGTGCTCGCGAAGGGCGCCGACGAGCGCGTCGTCGGCCTCCGGGTCGTGGAACGGCTGCCCCTCGATCGCGAGGGCGGAGACCCCGCGGAGCGGGACGAAGAGCGCGACCGGGCCGGCGGCGGCGTTCAGCTTGCGCGCGAGGATGCGGGCGAGCTCCGCACACTCCTCGGGCGTCGTCCGCATGAGCGTGACGTTCGGGTTGTGGATGTACAGGCGGCGACCGCGGAACCGCTCCGGAACCGTCTCCATCGGCCCGAAATTCACCATGTCGAGCGCTCCCGGCGCCACGACCTGGGGGATCCCGGCGGCGCCCGCCGCCTCGAGGCGATCCGGGCCCGCCGAGAGGACGCCGCCGACGAGCTCGTCCGCGAGCTCGGTCGTCGTCACGTCGAGGACGGCGGTGAGCAGGCGAGCGCGGGCGAGCGCCTCGAGCGATTGCCCGCCCGTGCCGGTCGCGTGGAAGACGAGCACCTCGTAGCCGAGGTCCTCGAGCCGCTCTCGAGCCCGGGTCACGCAAGGCGTCGTGACGCCGAACATGGATGCGCCGACGAGGGGTCTCGACTCCTCGTCCGCGGCCGCGTCGGCAGTCGCCATCGCTGCGATCGCCGCGGCCGCGTTCGCGATGATCCGGCGCGAGACCTGGTTGAGGCCGGCGATGTCGACGACGGAGTAGGTCATCGTCACGTCGGCGGCGCCCACGTACGGTCTCGTGTCGCCCGAGGCGAGCGTCGAGACCAGGAGCTTCGGAACGCCGACGGGGAGAGCCCGCATCGCCGTCGCCACGATCGAGGACCCGCTCGACCCGCCGAGGCCCGCGATCGCGTCGAGCCGGCGCTCGGCGTGCAGCCGCGCGGCGATCGAAGCGGCACCGCGGCCCATCGCCGCCACGGCCGCCCCGCGGTCGCCCGCTCGTTCGAGC
>JALZGN010000184.1 GCA_030861005.1 Actinomycetota bacterium | reverse complement strand
GAGCGCGCGAGCGGCCGGATCCGGCGTCGACTCGGGAGGCGGGGCCGCCGCCCGGCGGGGAGCGGGCTTCGCTGTTCGGCGCTTGGCCGGCGTCTTCTTCGCGGGAACCTGGGCGGCGTAGATTTCGAGCCGGACGACCGGCGGGTCAGGCGCCGCGGCGCCGCGCGCCGGCGGCGTGTCCGTCTCCGTCCCCGGCTTTCCCGGCCCGGCCGGCGCGCGCTTGCTTGCCGTGCTCTTCGCTCTGCGGCGCGTGCTCGTTTCGGCGGATCGCGGCATTGATTCCGGGGCCTCGGTCAGAGGATGACTCGCGTGTGCGCGGCGGGTATCCCCCCTCCGGGCGGTCAGGGCGAGGTCGGTTCCCTCGGCCAAGGGGTTGCGACGCGCGCGGCGCGGCCGAATGATGAGAACGGGCGGCAAGCGTCGGTCCCGCCCGGAAAGCGGCTACTGCGGTGAACATGGACCCCAACACGCACGCGTACGTCCTCGGGACGGCGTTCTTCACCTCGCTCTTCTTCGCGCTCGCCGCCTGGCTGCCGGTCGGGCTCCTGCTCCGTTCGATTCTCGTCGGGTAGTCGTCGGCTAGACTGGCCGGCCGATGGCCGGGGAGCGGATCAGGCTCCAGGTGCAGCCTCGCGAGGCGCTCGGGAGCGCCGAGGCGCGGCGCCTGCGCGCGCTGGGATTCGTGCCGGGGGTGATCTACGGCAACGGGAAGCGAGCGGACGCCTTCGCGATCGCGGAGCGCGACCTTCGCAGGGCGCTCACCGGCGAGCACGGCATGCACGCGATCCTGGACGTCGTGATCGGGGACGGCGGGCGGAAGACACGCCACGCCGTCCTCAAGGACTACCAGCTCCATCCGACGCGCGGCCGCCTGCTGCACGTCGATCTCCAGGAAGTCCGCCTCGATCAGGCGATCCATGCGCAAGTCGCTGTCGAGCTCGTCGGCGAGGCCGAGGGCGTGACGATGGGCGGCGTGCTCACCCAGGTGACACGCGACGTGAACGTCGAGGCGCTCCCAATGGACGTTCCCGACCGGCTCGAGCTCGACGTCTCCGGCCTCGCAATCGGCGACAGCATCCGCGTCGCCGACCTGGCGGTGCCCGACGGCGTCACGCTCTTGGACGACCCGGACACCGTGCTCGCAAGCGTCTCGCCACCGACGCGGGTCGAGACGCCCGAGGAGATCCTCGAGGCCGAGGAGGCGGCGGCGGCCGAGGGGCTTCCCGCCGAGCAGGAGCCGCAGGGCGGCGCCGAGGGGCCGGCGGAGCCGGATGCCGACGCCGCCGGTTCGCCGGGCACTGTCGAGGGCTAGCCCTCCATGCCGTTCCGCCGTCGGGGCGAGCGCGCCTCGACGCTCGACGTGCTCGTCGCGGGCCTCGGCAACCCCGGCCGCGAGTACGCTGCGACCCGCCACAACGTCGGATTCATGGTCTGCGACGAGCTCGCGCGGCGACACGGGGGGTCGTTTCGCTCGAAGTTCTCGGGCGAGCTCGCCGAGCTCCGGATCGACGGCGCCCGCGTCGCGCTCCTGAAGCCGCTCACGTTCATGAACGAGTCCGGCCGCGCGGTCGGCCCCGCCGTCCGCTTCTTCAAGATCGAGCCGGGCGCGCTCCTCGTCGTCCACGACGAGGCGGACCTCGAGGTCGGGCGCCTTCAGGCGAGGTTCGGAGGCGGCCTCGCCGGCCACAACGGGCTGCGCTCGATTGTGGGCGCGATCGGGACGACCGGTTTCCTCCGCCTTCGCGTCGGCGTCGGCAGGCCGGAGCGCGGCGACCCCCGGCCGGTGGCGGACTTCGTCCTCGCGCCGTTCGCGCCCGAGGTCGACGTCGAGGGGCTCGTCGCGCGGGCGGCCGACGCTGCCGAGACCCTCGTTCGTGACGGGCTTGAGGAGGCCCAGCAGCGCTTCAACGAACGACCCTAGGCGGAAGCACCCGAGCAGCCGACTCGCGCTGGCCGGGTCATGCGGCTGGGTCGTGCGGCGGGAGCCCGTCGGCCGCGCCCGCCTCGTCGGGCCCGTTCAAGCCCGCCGGCACGTGCTCCTCGTCGATCCGGACCCGGATGAGCCGGTGCGATCCCGCGCGCCCGTACTCGACACGGAGCGCGACGCCAGGGACGGAAGCGAGAAGCGGCGCATTCCGCGCGCGCCACTCGGCGAATCGGGTCGCGGCGCCCGGGCCCGCGAACGAGGCGACGAGCTTCGGCCGCCGTCCGATGAACCGAAGCTCGCCCGGCATACGGCGAGTGTAGAGGCGGGCCGCCGCGGCGAAGGCCGCGGATACGATGGGTCTGCGGGACGAAAGTCCCGTCGCTGCCATGGACCGAAGCGCGCCTGCCGTCTCGAGCCCGGCCGCTCCGCCCGTCCTCCGCGCGCTCGCGCGCGAGCTCGCGGAGAGCGAGCGCCTGCAGGCGTTCATCCGAGGGCCGGACCGCGCGCGCGTCTCGGAGCCGCTCCTCCCGCTCTTTCTCGCGGCGGTCGCGCTCGCGCGAGGAGGCGCCCTCGTCTGCCTGCTCCCGGACGACGCAGACGCACGGGACGCCGCCGAGGCCGCCGCCTGGTTCCTCGGCGAGGAGGCGGTCGGCCTCTTCGCGTCGCGCGGCGTCCGCTGGGAGACGGGTCTCGAGCCGCCCGCGCACCTCGTCGGCGAGCGGGCGCGGGCGCTCGAGGTTCTCGCCGCCGGTGGCCTCGTCTGCGCCTCGGCGCTCGGGTTCGGCGAGGGGCTCCCGGCGGTGGACGCACGGCCGGAGACGATCCGGATCGCGGTCGGGGACGAGCCGGGCGTCGAGGGGCTCGTCGAACGGCTCGCGCTCGCAGGATATGCGCGCGTCGAGCGCGCGGAGGAACGGGGCCAGATCGCCGTTCGTGGGGGCATCGTCGACGTCTTCCCGTCGACGGGTCGCGAGCCGGTGCGGATCGAGCTCTTCGGTGACGAGATCGAGTCGCTCCGATCCTTCTCGCCCTTCACCCAGCGCGCGCTTCGACCGCTCGCCGCCGCGACCGTCCACCCCGCAGCCGAGCGGCGCCTCGATCTCGTGGCGCCGACGCTCGGAGAGGAACGAGGGATCCCGGAAGACCTCGTCCCGCCGCTCCCCGACCCCGACCTCGTCTGGCGGGCCGGCGCCGTTCGGGAGGTGTGGCGGGAGGAGCTCGGCGCCGAGCTCTCGGTCGGCGCCGCCACCGTCGAGCTCGACGAGCTTCCGGCCGGGCAAGCGTACGTCTTCGAGGCGCTGCGTCCGGCGCTCGCGGCGCGCGGGCTCGCCGAGGCGGAGCGGGACCTCGCCGGCCTCGAGCGTGCGGGCAACCGCGTCGTCGTCGCGTTCCCGCATCGCGGCGAGGCCCTTCGCACGAAGTCCCTGCTCCGGAAGGTGGACGCCGAGCTCCTCGAGCCTGGAGGCGACCTTCCCGACGGCCCGGGAGTCTGCTTCGCGGTCGCGCCCGTGCGGCGCGGGTTCGTCTCGCGCGAGCTCCGCCTCGCGCTTCTCCCTGACACCCAAGTCTTCCGCAAGCGCCCGCCCCGGGCGGACGTTCGCCTCGGCCGTGCGCTCCAGAGCTTCGCCGAGCTCCGCACGGGCGACTTCGTCGTCCACGAAGACCACGGCATTGGACGGCTGGTCGGCTTCGAGACGAAGACCGTCGCGGGCGTCACGCGCGACTACCTCTTCCTCGCCTTCCGCGGTGACGACCGGCTCTACGTCCCGCACGAGCAGATCGGGAAGGTGTCGCGCTACGTCGGCGCCGACGGTCACGCGCCCGCGCTTTCGAAGCTCGGCGGCAAGGCGTGGCAGCTCGTCAAGACGCGGGCTCGCGCCGGCGCGCGCGAGCTCGCGGGCGAGCTCCTCGCGCTCTACGCCGAGCGGCAGCGCGCCGCCAAGGAGCCGCTTCCCGTCGAGAGCGACCTCCTCGAGCAGCTCGAGGCGAGCTTCCCGTACGTCGAGACGCCCGACCAGCAGCGTGCGATCGAGGCCGTGAAGCAGGATCTCGAGGCGCCCCGGCCGATGGACCGCCTCGTCTGCGGCGACGTCGGCTTCGGGAAGACGGAGGTCGCGGTCCGGGCGGCCTTCGCCGCTACCGTCGCCGGGAAGCAGACGCTCTTTCTCGCGCCCACGACGATCCTCGCTCAGCAGCACTGGAACACGTTCCGCGAGCGGTACCGCGACTTCCCGGTGCGCGTCGAGATGGTGTCGCGGTTTCGAAAGCCGGGTGACGTCCGCGCCGTCCTCCGCGACTTCGGCGAGGGCAAGGTCGACGTCCTCGTCGGCACGCACCGCGTTCTCTCGCGCGACGTCGCGCCGAAGGAGCTCGGCCTCGTCGTGCTCGACGAGGAGCAGCGCTTCGGCGTCGCGCAAAAGGAGCTGCTCCGCCAGCTTCGGCTCGAGGTGGATGTCCTCGCGCTCACGGCGACGCCGATCCCGCGCACGCTCCACATGTCGCTCTCCGGCCTTCGCGACATCAGCGTGATCGAGACGCCGCCGCAGGGCCGCCGACCGATCCGGACGCACGTCGGCGAGTACGACGACGACCTCGTCGCGCTCGCCCTCCGCCGCGAGCACGAGCGGGGCGGGCAGTCCTTCTTCCTGCACAACCGCGTCGAGACCATCGAGGAGGCCGGCGAGAAGCTCCGCCAGCTCTTGCCCGAGCTCCGCTTCCTCGTCGTCCACGGTCAGCTGCCCGAGCGCCAGCTCGAGGAGCGAATGCTCGCGTTTCTCGCCGGCGACGGCGACGTCCTCGTGACGACGACGATCATCGAGTCCGGGCTCGACATTCCACAGGCGAACACGCTCGTCGTCGAGCGGGCCGACGCCCTCGGCCTCGCGCAGCTCTACCAGATCCGCGGTCGCGTCGGGCGAAGCGACGTGACCGCTCACGCGTACCTCTTCTACCCCGACGGGCAGGAGCTGACGGCCGAGGCCCGCTCGCGACTTGCCGCCCTCGCCGACCACACCGAGCTCGGAGCCGGCTTCTCGATCGCGATGCGCGACCTCGAGATCCGCGGCGCAGGCGACCTCCTCGGCGCCGAGCAGTCGGGCCACGTGGCCGCGATCGGCTTCGAGCTCTACGTCGAGCTTCTGAGCGAAGCGGTAGCCGAGCTCACCGGAACGCGCCGTCCCGTCGCGCGGCCCGTCCGCGTCGAGGCGCAGGTCGACGCGTACGTCCCCGCCGCCTACATCGACGTCGAGGCCCAGAAGATCGACCTGCACCGACGCCTTGCGCTCGTCGAGTCCGAGGACGAGCTGCGCGAGCTCCACGCGGCGGTCGAGGACCGGTACGGCCCGGTGCCGGAGCCCGTCGGAAACCTCTTCGCGATCCAGGAGGCGAAGCTGAAGCTCGCCCGCCTCGGCGCCGACTACCTCGTCCTGCGGGGCGGCAAGGCCACGCTCGGCGCGCTCGTCCTCGGCTCGGCGGAGCTCCGGGAGCTTCGCCGGACGGCCGACACCGTGGTCTACTCGTCGGCGCGGCGCGAGGTCTCGCGGCGAAGCGAGGGGTTCGGCCGGGCGCTCGAGCTCGTCGATGCTATCCTCGAGCTACGGCTCGCCGCGTAGGCGAGCCCTTTCTCCGAAATGCTCCGCTCCCCTCGGAAGCTCGTCCTGCTCGCCGCGTGCGCGCTCCCGCTTGCGCTCGCTGCGTGCGGGGGCGAGGACAAGACGACGCCCGAGGACGTCGCCAAGGAGGGCGCGATCGCGATCGTCGGCAACACCCCGATCCCGCGCTCCGAGTTCGACTCGCTCATGAAGCGCGCGGAAGCGAACTACAAGGCGCAGAAGAAGCCGTTTCCAAAGCCGGGCACGGGCGAGTACGCCGACTTGAAGAGCCGTGCGGTCGCGTTCCTCGTCGATCGCTACGCCTTCCGCGGCGAGGCGAAGGAGCTCGGCGTCGAGGTCACCGACCAGGAGGTCGACCGCGAGATCGACAAGATCCGGAAGCAAGCGTTCGGAGGGGACGACAAGAAGCTGCGCCAAGCTCTCGAGCAGCAAGGTCTGACGCTCGCGCAGGCGCGCGAGGAGGTACGCGAGCGCCTGCTGCGCGACAAGGTCTACAGGCACATCGCCGACGCCGTGAAGGTCTCGGAGGACGAGATCAAGGACTACTACGAGAAGAACAAGGCAACCTTCACCCAGCCGGCGAGCCGCGACGTGCGCCACATCCTCGTGAAGACGAAGGCGCGGGCGGAGGAGCTCTACCGCCGGCTCCAAGCGGGCGGGAACTTCGCCCAGCTCGCGAAGCGGTTCTCGACTGACACCCAGACGGCGAAGGACGGTGGCAAGCTCGCAGTCACGAAGGGAACTGCGGCGCCGCCGTTCGACAAGGTCGCGTTCTCGTTGCCGACCGGGGACGTCTCGCGGCCGGTGAAGACCAGGTTCGGCTGGCACATCGTCAAGGCGGACGGGCCGGTGAAGGAGGAGAAGGTGACCCCGCTCGCGGACGTCCACGACGCTATCCGCGGCCGGCTCCTCGACCAGAAGAAGACGAAGGCCCTCCGCGACTGGCTCGAGCGGCTGAAGGAGAAGTCCGAGAGCGAGACGGTCTACGCGGCGGGGTTCGCGCCGCCGAAGACCGAGACCGGCACGGGCGCGACCACGACCACCGAGGAGTAGCGCCTGAGCGACGCGGAGGCCCTGGCCCGGGCGCTCGTCGAGCTCCGGGACCTGGCCGCGCTCCTTCGCCGGGAGTGCCCCTGGGACCGCGCGCAGACGGCTGCCACGATCGTCCCGCACACGGTGGAAGAAGCGTACGAGGTCGCCGACGCCGTCGCGAGCGGGGAGGACGAGAAGCTCGTCGACGAGCTCGGCGACCTCCTCTTTCAGGTCTACTTCCTCTCGCTCCTCCTCGAGGAGCGAGGCGCGGGCGACCTCGAGACGGTGGCGCGGCGAGCCCACGACAAGCTCGTCCGCCGGCATCCGCACGTCTTCCACTCGCCCGGGGAGCTGGGTTCGCCGGGCGAGGTGAAGGCTCGCTGGGAGGAGTTGAAGTCAGCGCAGGAGGCGCGCGAGGGGATCTTTCACCATGTCCCGGTGACGCTTCCCGCGCTTCTTTACGCCAAGAAGGTGCAGAGGCGTGCGGCCGGCGCCGGCTTCGAGTACCCACACGCGCCCGGCGCGTTCGCCGACCTCACGGACGAGGTGGAGGAGCTTCGTCGCGAGCTCCCGAAAGACGATCCGGCCCCCGAGACGGAGCCGGACGAGCGGCACTTCCGGGAGATCGGCGACGTCCTCTTCGCGTGCGTCAACGTCGCGCGGCGCCTCAACGTCGATCCAGAGCTCGCGCTTCGCGCGGCGAGCGACCGCTTTCGAGCCCGGGTCGTCGCCGCCGAGCGTCTCGCTCGCGAGGACGGCCTCGCCTTCGCAGAGCTACCGCTCGCCGACCAGGATCGCTTCTTCGACCTGGCGAAGAAGGTCGAGCGACCGTGACCGCGATTGCATCGGTGCACGCGCGGCAGATTCTCGACTCGCGCGGGAACCCGACGGTCGAGGTCGACGTCGTCCTCGCGTCCGGTGCCTTCGGTCGGGCGGCCGTCCCGTCCGGGGCCTCGACGGGTCGATTCGAGGCAGTCGAGCTCCGGGACGGCGGTGAGCCGTTCGGCGGCAAGGGCGTCGGTCGCGCCGTCGCCAACGTGAACGGCGAGATCGCGGCCGTGCTCGGAGGGGTCGACGCGGCGGATCAACGCGCCCTCGACCGGACGCTCGTCGAGCTCGACGGCACCCCGAACAAGGCGCGGCTCGGGGCGAACGCGGTGCTCGGCTGCTCGCTCGCTGTCGCCCGGGCGGCGGCGACGGAAGCGGGTGCGCCCCTCTACGAGTGGGTCGGCGGCGGCGATGCGACGACGCTGCCCGTGCCGCTCATGAACGTCGTGAACGGCGGCGCCCACGCCCAGAACTCGCTCGACCTGCAGGAATTCATGCTGGTTCCCGCCGGCGCGGAGAGCTTCGCGGAGGCGCTGCGAGTCGGTGCCGAGGTCTTCCACGCGCTGCACGCTCTCCTGCACGAGCGCGGGCTCGCGACGGCGGTCGGGGACGAGGGTGGGTTCGCGCCCGACTTGCCCGGGAGCGAAGCGGCGATCCGCGCCATCCTCGAGGCGGCTGAGCGGGTCGGGCACGCCGAGCGCGTCGCGATCGCTCTCGACCCGGCGGCGAGCGAGCTCTGGAACGGCGGCCGCTACCGGCTCGAGCGCGAGGGGCGCGACCTCGGGAGCGAGGAGATGATCGAGCTCTGGGGAGAGCTCGCGCAGAACTACCCGCTCGTCTCCGTCGAGGACGGCCTCGCGGAGGACGAGTGGGAGGCGTGGGCGGTGCTCACCGAGCGGCTCGGCGATCGGATTCAGCTCGTCGGCGACGACCTCTTCGCGACGAACGTCGAGCGCCTCCGGCGCGGCATCGAGGGCGGGGTCGCGAACGCGATCCTCGTCAAGGTGAACCAGATCGGAACGCTCACTGAGGCTCTCGACGCGATCGAGCTCGCCCGCTCGGCGGGCTACGGGGCCGTCATGTCGCATCGCTCGGGCGAGACCGAGGACACGACGATCGCCGACCTTGCGGTCGCGACCGGCGTCGGCCAGATCAAGACCGGTGCGCCAGCGCGTTCCGACCGCGTCGCGAAGTACAACCAGCTCCTCCGCATCGAGGAGGAGCTCGGCGAGCGCGCCCTCTATCCCGGGTGGGAGGCGTTCTCGCGCACGCGCGAGCGACAGGCGTAGCGGACGAGGACGGGGCAGCAGGGCCGGGCGCTACTTTGAACTCGTGACGCGGCCCTCGCGCAAGACGAAGATCGTCTGCACGATCGGCCCCGCGTCGTCGACCCCCCTCGTGCTCGACCGGCTCGTCGACGCCGGGATGGACGCGGCGCGCCTCAACTTCTCCCACGGGTCGCACGACGAGCACGCCGAGCGAGCCGAGCTCGTACGCGCGAGCCAGCGGCGGGCCGGCCGCCCGCTCGCCCTGATCGCCGACCTCCAGGGCCCGAAGCTGCGGATCGGCAAGTCGGCGACCCCCCGCGAGCTTCGCGAGGGCGAGGAGGTGACGGTCGTCCGCGAGGGCGACGGCGGCGCGAACGGCGGTCTCCCCGTCAGCCCGTCGGTGCTGAGCGAGGTTCTCCGGCCGGGCGACGACGTGCTGATCGACGACGGGCTCGTTCGCCTCCGCGTCACGGGGGTGAACGGCGGGCGGGTGGTCGCCACGGTGCTCGCCGGAGGACGGGTGGCGGCCAACAAGGGAGTGAACGTCCCGGGCGTTCCGCTCCCGGTGCCGTCCGTCACGAAGAAGGACGTCGCCGACCTCGAGTTCGCGCTCGGTCTCGGCGTCGACTACGTCGCCCTCTCGTTCGTCCGCTCGGCGAACGATGTTCGCCAGCTTCGCGAGCTCCTCCACGACGCCGCCTCTCCCGCCCAGATCATCGCCAAGATCGAGAAGGCGGAGGCCGTCGACGACCTGAGCGGGATCCTGCGCCTCGCGGACGCGGTCATGGTCGCCCGCGGCGATCTCGGGGTCGAGATCGGACCGGCCGAGGTGCCGCTCGTTCAGAAGCGGATCCTCCTCGCCGCGCTCGAGCGGGGGAAGCCCGCCATCACCGCCACCCAGATGCTCGAGTCGATGATCACCCATCCCGAGCCGACGCGCGCAGAGGCGAGCGACGTCGCGAACGCCGTCCTCGACGGGACGTCGGCCGTCATGCTCTCCGGCGAGACGGCAGTCGGGGAGTACCCGATCGAGAGCGTCGAGATCATGGACCGGATCGCGCGCGCGGTGGAGCCGAGCGTCGGCTACCGGCACGAGCTCGAGAAGGATCCCGACGAGCCGTACGCGACGGTCGGGGAGGCGATGTCGAACGCGGCCTGCGACATTGCAGAGGCGCTCGACGCGAAGGCGATTCTCGTCCCGACCTACAGCGGCCGGACGGCGTCCGCCGTCGCGCGGTATCGCCCGCGGCGTCCCGTGATCGCCGCGACGCACAAGCACCACGCCGCCTGCCAGCTGGCGATCGAGTGGGGCGTCGTGCCGCGCGAGGTCGACGAGTGCGCCGACGTCGAGGATCTCTGGGCGCGGACCCTCGAGGCCGCCCGCGCGACCGGAATCGTCGCCCCCGGGGACCGCGTCGTCATTACGGCCGGGACGGCGGTGAACGTCCCCGGGACGACGAACCTGATCAAGGTGGAGACCGCCTAGCCGGAAGGGTGGCCCAGGGCGCGTTCCTACCAGTCGCGGGCGAGCGCGATCCGGTAGCGGACGTCGACGACGCGGGCGCCGGCCACGGTCCGCTCCGGGCGCGGGCCCTCCAGCCGCCACCCGGCCTGCTCGTAGACGCGACGGGGCCGGACGTTCCGCGCCTCCGTCCAGAGCGTCGCGTCGGCGAATCCGCGCCGCCTGAGCGCGGCCACCGCCTCGGCGAGAAGAGCGCGGCCGGTGCCGCGACCCCAAACGGCAGGGCGCGTGTAGAGCATGTGGAGCTCGCCGACCGCCTCGTCGGCGTCGTCGTCGGCGGAGGGACGGATCGTCGCGAACCCGACGATCTCGCCCTCCTCCTCGGCTACGAGCACCTCCGCCCACTCAAAGCCCTCGAGGTCGCGCCGGAAGCGTTCGGGAGCGGCGTCGAGCGCATCGAACCAGACAGGCTGGAAGAGACGGCTCCAGCCGGCGCGGGCCGCTTCCGCGAAGACGGCCGCGACCGCGGGCGCGTCCTCCCTTCTCCCAGGCCGGATCCAGACAGCCACCCGCCGACCGTACAGGAGGAGGGGCGCCCGCCCGCGCGAAGAGGTGCGGGATGGCACGCCGTCGCCCCTCGCGCTCGACGCTGGCCCTCCGCTGGCTCGCGGTCGTCGTGCTCGCCCTGATCGCCGCGGCGTACGTGCAGCCCCTCCGGGCCTACCTTTCGGCTCGCGACGAGGTGGGGCACCGGCGAGCCGAGATCGACGCGCTCAAACGCGAGCGGCGCCGGCTCGCGCTGCGGCTCGAGTACGCGCGAACCGACGAGTTCGTCGTCCGCGCAGCGCGCAAGCTCGGCCTCGTTCGCCCCGGCGAGCGCCTCTACATCGTCACGGGCCTCCCGCACCGGTCGTCCGTGCCGTGACGAGGGCCACCGATACGATGGCCCGGTGGACGACACGGCAGTCGTCTCGTGGCAGCTCGGCCGCCCGGCGCGTCCGTTCCGCCGAGTCGCCGTGCGATGCGTGCACGGTTTTCCGGCCGTCACGGAGCAGGAGGCGTTCACTGCCGAGGGCCGGCCCTTCCCGACGACGTACTACCTGACCTGCCCGTGGCTCGTCGCGGCGGTTTCCCGCCTCGAAGCCGACGGCGGGGTCGCCCGGTGGGCGCGAAACGCCGCCGACGACCCGGAGCTCGGCGCCAGCCTCGCCCGCGCGGACGCCGAGCAGAGGCGGCTCCGTCCCGAGCTCGAGGGGGGGATCGCCGGGACGCGCGAGCCGCTCGGCCTCAAGTGCCTCCACGCCCACGCGGCGTTCGCGCTCGCGTGGCCCGGTTACGAGCTCGGCGAGCGCGTCGTCGCCGAGGCCGGCGAGCGGTGGTGTCCGGACCGCCGCTGCTCGCGGGCGCTTCCCGAAGCGACCACGTGCTGACGACGGCGCGGCACCAGTGGGACGAGGGGGCGAGGCGGCTCGCGGCTGAGCAGCCAGATCCGGTGCGCTATCGGCAGCTCGCGACGCTCGTCGACGCCGTTCTCGACGAGCTCAGGCGCCGCGTCGGGCAGACGTTCACGTTGGCCGAGCTTGCCGAGTTGTACGCCGGCGCGGAGGACTGGGTGCGCGACGTCGTCGTCCAGGCTGCGCCCCCGCGCGCTTCGGTCGGCGTGCGCGACGCCGCGCTCGTCCAGGACGCCGCATTCGGTCAGTACGCGCACGGGGCGAGCGACTACCGCCCGTGACCGCGCCCGGAGGGCGGGGCGGCCTCGTCGTAGAGAGACGTGGGCGGGCTCACCTGGACGCCCGGCGCGCGCGCAGGCGCCGAATCGTGCGCGTCGCCCTCGCGCTCGTCGCGGCGGCGGTCGTCTTCCTCCTCGGCTACTCGCTCGGGCGCGCCGTCGAGCAGGCGCCGCGACCGGGCGGTACTCAGATGCGAATCCGAACGATCAAGCCGGGGACGCTACCGCCGGTCACCCGTACCGTGACGGTTACGACCGCCGCCGAATAGGGAAGAAACCGGGAGGTTTACTCTTTCTCGGGGCTTCGAAGGGCTTCTCGGAGGTCGGCATTGGCGAGCGAGCGAGACGGCAGCGGCGGCGGGGACGTCCGAGAGGCGGGCCGAACAGGTGAGTGGCTGACGCTCGGCCAGGCGGCCACGTACCTCGGCGTCGCGCAGAGTACGATCCGCAAATGGTCGGACACGGGCCGGCTTCCCGCCTTCTACACCCCCGGAGGGCACAGGCGCTTTCGGCGGGGCGACCTGGATCAGTTCCTCGGCGCCTCTCGGGGATCTCGGCGATCGCGATCGCTCGTGCTCGTCGTCGACGATGACGCGGGGCTGCGCGACTTCCTGCGGTCGAACCTCGAGATCGAGGGGTACCTGGTCCGCGAGGCGGCGAGCGCCGAGGAGGGGCTCGAGGCGCTCGGCGAGGAGCAGCCCGACCTCATCCTCCTCGACGTCATGATGCCGCGAATGACCGGCTGGGAAATGCTCCAGCGCGTGCAGGAGAAGCACGGCGTCGGGGCGATTCCGGTGATCATGTTCAGCGGCAAGCTCGACGAGCACGAGGCGGCCGTAGAGGGGCGCGGCGCGCAGGCGTTCATCGGGAAGCCGTTCGACCCCGAGCAGCTTCTCGCGTCGACTCGGCAGATGCTGCGCGCCTAAGAGCCACGTCCGCTGACCGGCATCTCTTTCTGTGGGTCGTCGAGCACCGCGTCGGCTTCCTCGACCCGATCTTCGTCGCCCTCTCCCTCGTCGGCTACGCCGGGCTCGTCTGGATCGTGCTCGCACCGCTCCTCGCTCGCTGGGCCGGTCGGCCCGTCACCGCGACGACCGCGACGACGGCGGCCGCCGTCTGGACGGCCGACCTCCTGGCGACTGCGCTCAAGGTCGCGGTCGACCGCCCCCGTCCGTTCGAGCGGCTCGGCGAGGCAGAGCCGCTCCTCGGGGGAACGGTGGGAGCGTCGTTTCCGTCGGGGCACGCGGCGACGAGCTTCGCGGGCGCCGTCGCCCTCGCGCTGCTTGCGCGCCGCGCCGTCCCGGCGCTCTTCCTCCTCGCTGCGCTCGTCGCCTTCTCGCGCGTCTACGTCGGCGTCCATTACCCGCTCGACATCCTGGGCGGCGCGGCGCTGGGCGCGGCCGTCGCGCCGGTGGTGGTGCTCGCGGTCAGGCTTCCTCGGTCGCTTTCAGCAGACCGGCGACGATCAGGAGAACCGCGGCCATCAGGCTGATCCAGATCCCGATCGACCGGCCCAGGCCGGCGTAGTCCTCAGGTACCTCGAGAAGCCGGATGAGGACGAAGATCGTCCCGATGGCGCCGAGCCCGGCGATCACGAGTCCGATCGGGATCGCGGGCGGCAGCTCGACGCCCGCCGCGCGCAGGACGAGGAGGCCGAGGACGGCGAGACCGATCACGAGCACGAGCTTCCCGAGGATCCCCGTGTGCCAGCCGAGCGCCGAGAGCTCGAGGCCGTCCACGAGGCCGGAGTACCACCCCATAAACGAGCTGAGCGTGAAGATGATCGAGGCGACCCAGGCGAGCCCCTCGCCGGGCGTCCAGAACGTCGCCGGGGGCGTCGGGCCGACCTTCCGCGGCTCACGGGCGCTCACAGGCCGAAGAGCGCCTGAATCTGATCCCAGATCGTGAGCGCGAGGACGGCGGTGAGGAAGAGGAGCGCGGCGAGAAGGACGAGGAACCGCCGGCGCGCGAGCCGGCGCTGGCGCTCGTGCTCGATCCGCGCCCGTCGCTTCGCCCGCTCGCGAATGAGCGAGCGCTCGAGTGACGTGGGCGGCCGCGGCACACCGGACGTTCGTGCGCGGCGTGGTGCCGGTGCGGGCATCCGCAGGATTCTTCCCCGTCGCTCGGCGGGCCGCAACCGCCGCGGCGGGATCTCGACCGGACCGGGCCGGCCATAATCGACCCATGACCGCGTCCGCGACGCCCGCCCGTGTCGGCCTCGAGCGGTCGGGGGACGCAATCTCCGCGATCGACGAGCTCGCGGCGGCCGCCGATCGGCTCCTCGAGGGCGGCGAGCTCCGGGACTGTCTGGAGGCGATCGCGCGGGCGGCCGCAGTCGGCACCGGCGCGGACGTCGCCCTCGTTCGGACTCGGTCGGCCGAGGGGGCCGAGCTCGTCGCGCGCAGCGTGCACGCAGCCTCCGGCGTCGTCGCGGCCGAGCTCGCGGGGTCGCGCCTGCTCGCGACGGAGCTCGACGGAGAACACGAGTACGCCGGCGAGGACCTCGCCCGCGCTCCGGCAGCCGTCCGCCGCGCGGCGGTCCGCTCGGCCGCCGACATCGCGCAGGTCGTCCCCGTCCCGGACGAGGGCAACCCGATCGCGACACTCGAGCTCTACCGTGAGGCGGCACGGTTCTCGCAGGACGAGCAGGCGCTCGCACGTCTCGCCGCCGCGCACGTCGCGCTCGCGCTCGGGCTCGCGGAGGCCGTCGGCGGAACCGAGGCCGCGACCGACCGGAAGCGAGCCACGCTCGAGCTCGTCGGCGAGGCACTCGCAGCCGGCTCCGACGAAGCGGAGCTCGCTGAGCACGTCGTCCGGATAGCGGCCGACGCGACGGGGGCCGAGCGGTGCGTCCTGTGGCGGATCGAGGCGGATGCAGCCCCGGTCTTCCTCGCGGCGCACGGTCTCGACGAACCGCCCGATGTGAAGGCCGGCGACACTGTCCGGCGAGCGATCGAGCGGCGCGGCGCAGGTGCCGATGGAGACCCGGCGCCGTCGCCGGAGACCGACGAGGTCGTCGTCCCGCTTGGGGAGCCGCCGGCGGGCGCCCTCCAGCTCCACTTCGATGACTCTGCGCTCTCGCGCGATCTTGAGATCATCGCCACCTTCGGGGCGCGGGCGGCAGTCGCGCTGCGGCGGACACGGCGAGCGCAGATCGTCGCGGTCGCGCTCCGCCGCTCCCAGGCGATCGTCGCCGTCATCAGCCAGGCGATCGCTCGCCTTTCGCTCTCGCACACGCTCGAGACGGCCGTCGAGCGGATCTCGGAGCTGACCGCGAGCGGGGACGTGGCGATCTACCTCCGGGAGGGCGAGCGCCTGACCGCAGCCGCCTCCCGGGGCCTGCGTGGGTCGCACACCGCGCTGGCGGAGCGCCTGCTCGAGCTCGCGCTCGGCCCGTTCCGCGCCCGCGGGTTCCTCTTCATCTCCGACCTCCGCCGCGACCGCCGGGTCGCCGGGCTCGAAGACGTCCTCGCCGAAACGGGCGTTCGGCGCGCGCTCGTCGTCCCGCTCGTCGTTCGCGACGAGGTGATCGGCGCGCTCGCCGTCTACAAGCAGCGGCCTCGCCCCTACCGCCCCGGCGAGGAGGGACTCCTGATCGCGCTCACGAGCCAGCTCGCCGTGGCGGTCCAGAACGCGCGCCTGCACGAGCGGACGAAGGAGCTCGGCGAGGTCCTCGAGCGGACGCTCGCATCCGAGCGGCGCGCCGCGCGGCAGCTCCGCGGCCTGTTCGAGATCTCGCACTCGTTCGCGCGAAGCCTCTCGCTCGAGGCGACGCTCGAGGCGGTCGCGAAGGCGATGGTCGCGCTCTTCGAAATCGACGCCGCCGCGATCCGGATCCCGAACGAGCGCGGCGACGAGCTCGTGACGCGGGCCGTCCACGTGGCGGATGACGCTCTCAGAGCCGCGGCCGCGGCGATCCTCGCGCCGCCACAGCCCGTCGCGTCGCCGCTCGTCCGGCGCGTCCTCGAGTCGCGCGAGCGCGTCATCCTCTCGCCTCGCGAGGGCGAGGGCGATCACGATCCGCTCCTCGCGCCGTTCCTCGCCAAGGGGTCGACGGCGGCGGTCCTTCCGCTCGCGACGCCGGGTGAGGCGATCGGAACGCTCACCCTGCTCTCGCTCGACCCCGCGCGGCCGCTCGACATGGAGACGGTGGAAGCGGCGACGACCGTGACCGCGCAGGCGGCGCTCGCGATCGACAACGCGCGCCTCTACCAGCAGCAGAAGGACTTCGCCGAGACGATGCAGCGGACGCTCCTCCCGAGCGAGCCGCCCGCCGTGCCCGGCATCGAAGTCGGCCACGTCTATCAGTCGTCCGCGCGCGTCGACGTGGGCGGCGACCTCTACGACTTCCTCGCCCTCGACGACGGGCGCATCGCCGTCCTCCTCGGCGACGTCACGGGGAAAGGCATCCAGGCTGCCGCCGACATGGCGATGGCGAAGTTCGCGTTCCGTGCTCTCGTGCGTGGATGTCCCGAGCCGGACGCGCTCCTCGAGCGCGTGAACGACGTGGTCGTCGAGGAGATCGCGCTCGGCAAGTTCATCACCGCGCTCTACGCGCTCGTCGACCCGCGCGCCGGCGAGCTTCGGTGTGGCAACGCGGGCCACCCGCCGCTTCGGCTCGTCCGGCCCGGCCATCCCATCGTCGCGGTAGCGTCGCCGGGGCTTGCGCTCGGCGTCGAGTCGGGGCAGGAGTACCGGGGCGAGCGGGTCGAGCTCGATCCCGGCACGTCCGTCGTCCTCTTCACCGACGGGCTGATCGAGGCGCGGCGGGACGGTGAGCTCTACGGCGAGGCGCGCCTCGACGCCTTCCTCGCCGAGCACGCAACCCTCGGCGCCCAAGAGCTCGCCGACGCCGTCGTCGGCGACTGCCGCGCCTTCTCGGGCGGCGACCTCGCCGACGATTGCGCCGTCGTCGTCCTTCGCCTCGCTTCCTAGAGCGGTACGACCGGCGGCGGGTGGCCTCTACGCTAGGCCGGGTTGGCCGTAGCGCAGCGCATCCTGCTCTCGAGCGCCGAGTCGCGCCGGTTGGCGCGGCTCCACGTGGTCGTCTTCGCGAGCGGCGCCGGGACGCTCGCCACCGAGATCGCCGCTTCCCGTCTCCTCGCGCCCTACTTCGGAAGCTCGACGATCGTCTGGGCGAACATCATCGGCCTGATCCTCGTCTACTTGTCCGTCGGGTACTGGCTTGGCGGCAAGGTCGCCGACCGTCGCCCCGAGTCGCGGCTCCTCGGCCTGATCGTCGCCGCGGCAGCGCTCTTCATCGCCGCGACCCCCTTCGTCGCCCGTCCGATCCTCGACCTCGCGCTCGAAGGCCTCGACGCGGTGGACGTCGGCGCCGTCATCGGCTCCTTCTTCGCCGCCCTCTCGCTCTTCGCGATCCCGGTGACGCTCCTCGGCGCCGTCTCGCCCTTCGCGATCCGGCTCGCGCTCGTCGACGTCGGCGAGGCGGGGACGGTCGCGGGCCGCCTGTATGCCCTCTCGACCGTCGGCAGCATCCTCGGAACCTTCCTCTCGGCGATCGTGACGATCCCGCTCGTCGGGACACAGCGGACGATGCTTGGCTCGGCCGCGCTCCTCCTGCTCGCGGCTGCCCTCCTCCTCGGTGTTCGCTGGCAGCTCCTGACCGCGTTCGTCGCCGCGCTCCTCTTCGTGCCGGCCGGAACGATCAAGCCGACGTCCGGCCTCCTCTACGAGAGCGACTCGGCCTACCAGTACGTGCAGGTCGTCCAACGTAACGACGGCTCGCGCGCGCTGCGATTGAACGAGGGCGTCGCCGTCCATTCGCTCTGGCATCGCGACTCCGTCCTCACGGGCGGCGTCTGGGACACGTTCCTCCTCGTGCCGCCGCTTCTCGACCGGCCCGCCCGACGCATGCTCGTGATCGGGAACGCCGGCGGGACGGTGGCGCGCGCCTACGGGAAGCTCTACCCCGACGTCGCGATCGACGGCGTCGAGATCGACCCCGAGGTGAGCGAGGCGGGGCGACGGTACCTGGGTCTCGGTGACAACGCACGGCTGACCGTCATCGAGGCAGACGGGCGTCCGTACCTCGAGCGGACGGACGAGCGCTACGACGTCATCGTCGTCGACGCCTACCACCAGCCGTACATCCCCTTCTACCTCGCGACCGAGGAGTTCTTCCGCCTCACGCGAGAGCGGTTGACACCCGGAGGCATCCTCGCGCTGAACGTCGCGGGCGTGCCGGGCGACGAGCGGCTCTCGGACGCGATCGCGAGCACCGTGCTCGCCGTCTACCCGCAGGCGTGGCGGTGGCGGCCGCTTCGCTTCAACGAGCTCCTTCTCGCCCTCGATCGCCCGGTCTCACGCGAGGAGCTCGCGCGTCGGGCGACCAGGGCACCGGAGGCCGTCGGATCGCTCGTGCCGCTCTTCCGGAAGGGCGTCGAGGCCGTCAACGCGAGCGAGCGGCCGCTGACGGACGATCGGGCGCCGGTCGAGTGGCTGACCGACCACATGATCATCGACTATGTCGCGCGCGGCGGCGAGCTCGACGAGGAGTACCTCCCGACCGCGCCGTGACCCTGGCCATCGATGCCCCGCGCGGCGCCGGGCTCGACGTTGCCGTCGACTTTCGTCATCGCGACCCCGGCTCCCTCGGGAAGAGCGCCAGTCGCGGCGGCGCCCGGGAACAAATAGCGCCCCGGGCGCGTATACCATTCATGCCCTTGCGTCACATCGTCTTCGCGCTCATGGTCGCCGCGGTTCTGACGGCGGGCCCGGCTCGCGCGCAGACGCCGCCCTCGCCGCCGCCGGCCGAGCCGCTGATCCCCCATGGCGTCACGATCGCGCGGATCGACGTCGGCGGGTTGACAGGCGTCAAGGCGAGTGACGCGATCACGACCGCCTTCGACCGGCGGCTTTCGTTCGCGTTCCGGTCGCGTCGGTGGAAACTTCGGCCGAAGTCGATCGGCGCCTACCCCTACGTCGGGCGGGCGGTCGCTGCGGCCCTGACGGCCGCTCCCGGGCGGAACGTCCCGCTCGAGATGCACATCC
The DNA here is from genome assembly GCA_030861005.1 of Actinomycetota bacterium. GTDB lineage: Bacteria > Actinomycetota > Thermoleophilia > Gaiellales > Gaiellaceae > JALZFU01. The sequence continues at coordinate 16,940 of JALZGN010000184.1, read as the reverse complement.
ACATGGGGCGGGTTCGCCGTTACGTCGCCTACCTGGACCGCATCTTCTCGCGGCCTGCGCGCGACTCCGAGCTCCGCCTTCGCAACCTCCGTCCGTTCCTCACGAAGGCGCACGCCGGGATCGACGTTCGGAGGACGGCGATGACGAACGCGATCGTGCGTGCGCTCAGGCGAATGGAGCGGAAGACGATCCGACTCCAGGTCGACGTCCTCGGCCCCTCGGTCACGAGGACATCGTTCGGCCCGATCGTCGTCGTCCGCCGCGGCTCGCGCCGCCTCTACCTCTACCGAAACACGACGTTCGTTCGCCGGTTCCGAATCGCGGTCGGGATGCCGAGCCACCCGACTCCCCTCGGCCGCTACGAGGTCGTGACGAAGCAGCGGCACCCGACCTGGAACCCACCCGACAGCCCGTGGGCGGCCGGCCTCGGTCCGATCCCGCCCGGGCCTGGGAACCCGCTCGGGACTCGGTGGATCGGAACGTCGGCACCGGCAATCGGCATCCACGGCACGCCGCAACCGTGGACAGTAGGAACGGCCGCCTCCCACGGCTGCATCCGGATGTACATGCGCGACGTCGAGTGGCTTTTCGAGCGAATCCGGCTCGGGACACCCGTGTGGATCGTTCGCGCCTAGCGGTCTGACGCCTGGATAGACTCGGGCAGGGCGATGCCCTGGCGCGCCTACTCGCGACTCCTCCTCCAGGCGGCCGCCGTCGCGGTGGTGGGTTCCCTCATCGGCCTCCTCGCGTGGCACGTGGCGACGAAGGATGCAAACGCGGGGCTCGTAGATGCGGTCGAGGGCGGGGAGACGCCGCCCGCTCCGTCGCTCGACCTCCCGGCTCTCCAGGGGAACGGCACGATCTCGCTCACCTCGTATCGGGGCAAGGCGGTCGTTCTCAACTTCTGGGCATCGTGGTGCGAGCCCTGCAAGCGCGAGGCGCCGATCCTCGAGGACGCCTGGCGACGACACCGTGGACGCGGCCTCGTCGTCCTCGGCGTCGACGCGCAGGACTTCCGTACGGACGCGCGCCGCTTCGTCGCGCGCTACGGAATCAGCTACCCGGTCGCCCACGACGGGCCCGGTTCCTCGCTCGGCCGCTTCGGTCTCACCGGCTTCCCCGAGACGTGGTTCGTCGACCGGCGAGGCCGCCTGGTCGCGTACGTGCGCGGGGAGCTCTCGCGGGAGGAGCTCGACCGCAACATCGAGAAGGCGCTTGCGTCGTGACGCGCGCGCTCGCCGTCGCGGCCCTCGCTCTGCTCGCGCTTGCGGCGCCGGCCGCCGCGAGTGAGGAGCGGCCGACGCTCGAGGAGCTCGAGCGGGAGCTCGTGTGTCCGACGTGCGAGACGTCGCTCGCCGTCTCGAGCTCGCCGATCGCAGAGCGAATGCGGGCGTTCATCCGGGCGCGGATCGCGGCTGGCGACACGAAGAGCGAGATCAAGGGACGCCTCGTCGCCGAGTTCGGCGAGGGGGTCCTCGCGGCGCCGCCGAAGCGCGGCTTCGACCTCGTCGCGTGGATCCTGCCACTCGCGGGCCTTGCGGTCGCCGCGGTCGTGCTCGGCGTGCTCGCGCGGCGGTGGCTCGGGGGCGTCCCGCCGGCGGCCCCGCGTGCCGCCCCGTCGAACGGCCGCCCACCGCTTGATCCCGAGCTCGAGCGTCGACTCGACGAGGAGCTCGCGCGCTTCGACGCCTAGGATCGCTTGTGGAAGGAAGGATCGCGCTCGCCTTCGCCGCCGGGCTCCTCTCGTTCGCAACCCCGTGCGTCCTTCCCCTCGTTCCGGGCTACCTCTCGGCGGTCTCGGGCGCGGCGCCGGGGGAGAGCGGCCGGCGCGTCCTCGTGGCGAGCCTCCCGTTCGTCGCGGGATTCACGCTCGTCTTCGTCGCGCTCGGCGCCGCGGCGGCGGCGACGGGCGGGCTCCTCGACGAGAACCGGCGAATCGTCCTCCAGGTCGCCGGGATCGTCGTCGTCGCGCTCGGGTTCGCGTTCATGGGGCTGCTCCCGCTTCCTTTCCTCGAGCGCCTCGCGGCTCCGGCGCTCGTCGACGGCGCACGCCGCCGCGGCTCGGCCGCGCTCGTCGGCGCGGCGTTCGCGGTCTGTGCCGCGCCGTGCGTCGGGCCCGTGCTCGCGACCATCCTCGCCCTCGCGAGCGACGCCGGCACCGTTGCGCAGGGCTCCGTCCTCCTGCTCGTCTACGCGCTCGGGCTCGCGCTCCCCTTCCTCCTCGTCGGAGTCGGCTTCGCGCGGACGATGAGCGCGTTTCGGTGGCTTCGCGACCGCTACGGCGTCGTTCGCGCCGTGAGCGGCGCCATGCTCGTCGCGATCGGCCTCCTTCTCTTCTTCGATCGCTTCTGGTGGCTCAACGTCGCCTTCAACCGCGCGCTCGAGGCGGTCGGAATCGGCGTGTGAGCCCGCTCGGCGCGCAGGACGACGGCGAGCGCTCGGGCGCGGCGCTCCGGGAGGGAGCAAGTAACAGTCTGTTACTTTCGCTCGCCTCGGGGCGTCTTCTCGGAACGGCGCCGGTGGGTCGGAGGGACGCGGCGGATCACGACGGGGGCGAGTACGGGGTAGTCGCCGCGCGCGCGCTCGACCTGCGAGAGCAGGCTCGCAAGGTCGAGCGCTCGGTGCGTGGGCGCGTACGACGCGAGTCGGCGTGAAGCCTTCTCGAGCTGGCGCTCGCAGCCGACCCGGTTACGACGCCCCGCCTGGTACCACGCGACGGCGACGTGAACGAGCCCCTGGAGGAAGTCGCGCTCGCGCGGCTCGGCCGCTCGCCACGCCTCCTCGAGCGCCTCGTGGGCGGCGAAGTACTCGCCTCGCTCGACGAGGGCGAGGCCGCGCTCGTACGCCGAGTCGACGGCGGCTCGGGAAACGTCGGAGACGCTGGTCGGCCGCGATTGTGAGCGGGATGGTACGCTCACCAGGCCGTGGCGACGATCCTGGTTGCTGGGGTCGATCTCTTCTTCCGTGGCAAGCTCGAGGCTCTCCTCGGCGGGGCGCACAAGCTGATCGCGACGGACACCGTGGCCGATCCGGACCTGGTCATCGTCGACATTGCGCGGGTCGACCCCGAGGAGGTCGCCGAGGAGTTCCCGGAGATCCCGATCCTCGGGTTCACGAATCACACGGACACAGCCGGTCTGCGTGCGGCGCACGCGGCGGGCTTCGACCGCGTGGTCGTCCGCTCCGCCCTCGCCGAGCAGGCGCCGAAGATCGTGGAAGAGCTCGTCGCGTAGACTGGTCGCGGGATGACGTACATCATCGCGGAACCCTGCATCGACATCAAAGATCGCTCGTGCGTCGACGTCTGCCCGGTCGACTGCATCCACGAGGCGGGGCGCGTGTTGGTCATCGATCCCGAGGAGTGCATCGACTGCGGCGCGTGCGAGCCGGAATGTCCGGTCGAGGCGATCTTTCCGGAGGATGCGCTCCCTGAGAAGTGGGAGCCGTTCGTCAAGATCAACTACGCCTACGGCGAGGGCATGGACGTCGTGAACCGCCTCGTCGACGAGTACGCGATCGAGCACAACGTCCAGAACCCCCCGCTCGAGCAGCGGTAGGACCTACGCGGCGGGCGTCAGGCGAAGCTCGCGCGGGATCGCGCGCTCGAGCGCGACGGCGCCGGCGGCGGCACCGAGGCACGCTGCGGCGGCGAGCGGCCAGAGGGCCAGCGGCTCGGCCTCGAGGACGAGGCCGCCGAGCGCCGGGCCGATCACGAACCCGACCTGCCACGAAGTCGTCGAGACGGCCATGTAGCGGCCGCGGAGGCGGGCGGGGGAGAGGTCGGCGACGAGCGCGCCCTGCGTGGGTCCCTGCAGGCACTCGCCGAGCGCGAAGACGGCCCCCGCGACGGCGAAGAGGACGGCTGCGGCGATCGCCTCGAGGTAGGCGCCCGACGCGAGGACGAGGAGCCAGGCGAGCGCCCAGAGCGCGTTCATGACGCCGAGCGCCGCCATCCGGCGACGTCCTTCGAGGAGCTTCGAGACCGGAAGCTGTGCGAGGACGATCACGAGGGTGTTCACGAGGAAGATGACGCCGATCGCCCGCTCCGAGACGCCGGCTTCGTTCTTCGCGAAGACCGGCAGGAGCTCGAACACCGCGTACCCCGACGCGACGAAGAGGACGTTCAGGGCGACGAAGCCGACGAAGACGCGGTGGCGGAGGACGGCGAGGTAGCCGCCCGGACCCGGCGCCTCCTCGCGGAACTCGACGGCGGGCTCGCGCACGAAGACGAGCGCCGCGACGAAGCCGAAGAACGTCGCGCCGTCGACGAGGAAGAGGACGGTGAAGCTGGTCGCATCGGACGTCGTCGCGATGAATCCTCCCGCGAGCCCCCCGAGCCCGATGCCGAGGTTTCGCGTGATTCGTTGAACGGCGAACGCCGCGTGCCGGCGGGCTTGCGGTGCGAGGCCGGCGAGGAGCGTCGACTGGCTCGGCCAGAAGAAGCCGTTCCCGACCCCGGCTACGAGCGCGGCGGCGAACGCGTGCCACCCCTCCCGCACGAGCGGATAGGAGGCGTAGCCGCCGGCCATGAGGACGAGAGCGACGGCGAGAGTGACGCGACCGCCGACCCGGTCGACGATCGGCCCGGCCACCGGCCCGGCGACTACGCCGATCGCGTTCCCCGCCGCGAGCACGAGTCCCGCGGTCGCGAGCGAGAAGCCGCGCACGTTGTGCAGGTAGATGACGAGGAAGGGGAACGTCATACCGTTCCCGAACGCGTTCACGAGGCCGCCGGCCTCCATCACCCAGACCGCCCGGGGAAGCCGGGGATCGAGGCTCCGAACGTAGCGCGCGATCAGGCGGCGAGCTCCTACGAGGAGCGGAGCGTCTCCCAGACCTCGAGCTTCGTCTGGGTCCGGCGGATGACCTCGTCGGTGAACTCGGTGGTGGAAGCGTGGCCGGCGAGGTCGGCCGTCCGGATTCCGGCCGCGACCGCCTCGAGGCACGCCTCGCGGATCGCGCGGCCCGCGTTCCGCGGCGCTTCCCCGTCGCTGTGGGAGAGGAGCGCGGCCGCGGCGAGGATCATCGCCATCGGGTTTGCGACGTTCTTGCCTTGGAGCGCGGGGGCCGTCCCGTGCGCGGCCTCGGCGATGAGCGCCTTCGGCGTGTAGTCCGGGTTGAACGCGACGAGGAGGGACTCCGAGCCGGCGATCGATCCGAAGAGCGGCAGGACGAGGTCGCTCAGGATGTCGCCGTCGCGATTGAGGGCGGGGATGACGAGCGGATCGCCGGCAGCGCCGACGAGAAGGGCGAACGTGGCGTCGATCAGCTGCGGCTCGTAGGGGATGTCCGGATGCCGCACGGCCGCCGCGTCCATCTCCTCCTTCAGCATCCCCTCGTAGACCGGGGAGACCGTGTACTTGGGTCCCCCGAAGACCTTGGCGCGCGTCCGCTCGGCGTGGCGAAACGCGAACTCGGCGACCGCTCGGCATACACGCCGCTCGATCCGCTCCGTTCGGAACGCGAGCTCGTCCTCGCCCTCGCCCTCGCGCCACTCGGACGCGCCGTAGGCGTCGCCGACCGCCATCCGAACGACGGAGATCGGGTAGTGGGCGCCGGCGATCGGGACGACGCCGGGGATTCGTCGACCGGTTCGCACGATGACGTGGCCGCCGACCTCCTCGCGGAGGATCCTGTTCGGGCTGCCGACGTCTCCCGCCCCCTCCGGCGTCACCGTGGCCGCCTTGAGGCCGAGGCCGGCCTCCCGGATGGCGGCCGCCGCCTCGTGGACGACCTCGTTTCGCGTCGCGCGCCGCGAGGCGAGCGAGAGATCGAAGCGTGGAAGCTCGAGCTCGAGTCCGCTGACGTCGGGCGCGAGGACACGGAGCGCTTCCTCGAGGAGCTCCTGGCCTGTCTCGTCGCCCTCGAGGACGACGATCGTCGAGGTGCGCACGGCGCGCGCGAGTCTACCGACGTGCGTTGACTCGAAGCAGCGCCCAGTGATAGAAGGCCGTGACGGGCTTCGCGCCGTCCGAGGAGGAAGGGGAACCGTGGCCGAGGTCACGTTCGAGCAGGTCAGCAAGATCTACCCCGACGGCACGCGAGCGGTGAACGATTTCAGCCTCGGGATCGAGGACGGCGAGTTCATCGTCCTCGTCGGCCCGTCGGGGTGTGGGAAGTCGACGGCGCTCCGCATGGTCGCGGGCCTGGAGGAGATCTCCCAAGGCGTCCTTCGGATCGGCGAGCGCGTCGTGAACTACGTCGCCCCGAAGGATCGCGACATCGCGATGGTCTTCCAGAGCTACGCCCTCTACCCGCATCTCTCCGTCTACGACAACATCGCGTTCGGCCTTCGAGTGAAGAAGGTGCCGAAGGACGAGATCGAAAGGCGGGTCGAGGAGGCGGCCCGGATTCTCGGCCTCCAGGAGTTTCTGAAGCGCAAGCCGCGTGCTCTCTCCGGCGGCCAGCGGCAGCGTGTCGCGATGGGCCGGGCGATCGTCCGCCAGCCGGCTGCGTTCCTGATGGACGAGCCGCTCTCGAACCTCGACGCGAAGCTCCGCGTCCAGATGCGTGCCGAGATCGCGCGCCTGCAGCACGACCTCGGGACGACGACGATCTACGTGACTCACGACCAGGTCGAGGCGATGACGATGGGCGACCGCGTCGCTGTCATGCGAAAAGGCGAGCTTCAGCAGGTTGCTCCGCCCCAAGAGCTCTACGACCGACCGGTGAATCTCTTCGTCGGCGGCTTCATCGGCAGTCCCGCCATGAACATGCTCGAGGCAACGCTCGAGCGGCAGAACGGCGTCCTCAGCGCGAAGCTCGGGAGCCAGCGCGTCTCGCTCGGCGACCACGTCCTCGGGGCGCGACCCGCGCTCGCGCGCTACGAAGGGCGCCAGGTGATCCTCGGGATCCGCCCGGAGGACCTCGAGGACGCCGAGCACGCGCCGGATCGCCCCTCCGACGAGTGCCTGAAGGGTCGGGTCTCCCTCACGGAGGCGCTCGGCTCCGAAATCATGGTCCACTTCAACGTGGACGCCTCGCCCGCGTACACCGAGGACGTCCGGGAGCTCGCCAAGGACGTCGGTGACGAGTCCCTTGGCGCCCGCAGTACCGACGCCGGGGAGGCGACGCTCGTCGGGCGCTTCGACGCCCGCTCGAAAGTGACCGTGGACGAGCAGGCGACCGTCGCGGTCGACACGCGCTCGCTCCACTTCTTCGACCCCGAGACGGGGCGGGGAATCTACGACCAGACCGACTGAAAGGATCGCCCATGAAGACGTTCCGCTATCTCCTCGTCGGGCTCCTCTCCCTCGTCCTTTCCGCGTTCGCCCCCGGCTGCGGCGGCGGTGACGACGAGGGCGGAGGCGGGGGAGGGGGCGGAGGTGGCGGCTCGAACGTCTCGGGTACGGTCACGCTGCTCGCCGACTGGACGGGGCCCGAGGGTGAGTCGATCCAGGCCGTGCTCGACCGTTTCAAGGAGAAGAATCCGAACATCACCGTCAAGTACCGGCCGTCGACGAACCTGACGCAGGATCTGTCGACCGCGGTCGAGGGCGGAAAGCCGCCGGACCTCGCCGCGATCCCGTCTCCGGGTATCGCGAAGGACTACCAGGCGCGCGGCGCGATCAAGCCGATCGAATTCGCACGGAGCGACGTCGAGGCGAACTTCTCGCAGGACTGGGTCGACCTCGGCTCGATCGACGGGAAGCTCTACGGCGTCTTCTTGAAGGGCGCCAACAAGTCGACGGTCTGGTACAACAAGCAAGCCTTCGAGGATGCGGGGATCGAGCCGCCCGAGACGTGGGACGAACTGACCAAGGCGGCGCAGACGCTCAAGGCGTCGGGGGTGCCTGCCTACTCGATTGACGCCGGTGACGGGTGGCCGCTCACCGACCTCTTCGAGAACCTCTACGTCCGAGTTGCGGGCCCGGACAAGTACAAGCAGTTGGCCGACCACGAGATCCCGTGGACCGATGCGTCCGTGAAGGAGGCCCTCTCGGTGATGCGTGAGCTCTTCAGGGACGGCGACAACATCGTCGGCGGGACGTCCGGTGCGCTCCAGACGCAGCTCACGAACTCGATCACCGCCGTCTTCACGAATCCACCCAAGGGCGCCATGACGTTCATCGGCGACTTCGCGCCGGGCGTCGTCCTCGGCCAGATCGAGACGAAGCCCGGGACGGACTTCGACTTCTTCGACTTCCCCCAGATCGGAGACAACGAGGCCATCGTCGGCGGCGGCAACCTCGTCGTCATGTTCAAGGACAGCCCGGCCGCCCAGGCGCTCGTCAAGTACCTGGCCTCGCCCGAGGCGGGTGAGATCTGGGCGAAGCGCGGCGGGTTCACCTCCCCGAACAAGAACGTGTCCGAGGACGCCTACGCCGAGGACACATATAGGCGGGCGGCGTCCGAACTCGCGAGCGCCGAGAAGCCGGTCGTGTTCGACATGTCCGACCTCGCGCCGGGCGATTTCGGGAGTGCCGACGAGTGGACGATCTTTCAGGGCTTCTTCAGGAACCCGACCGACGTGAACGGGACGGCCCAGAAGCTCGAGGCCGCAGCCGCGAAGGCCTACAAGAAGGGCTAGATGACGTCGACGAGCGCGAGCGTCGCGGGGGAATCGCCGGCGGCGATCCCCCCGCCGCGCGCCTCGTTCTGGCGGCGGCACGCGACCGCGCTCGCCTTTCTCGGGCCGGCGCTCTTCATGCTGCTCGTCTGGTACGTCTACCCGACGATCGCGACCGTCGTTCGAAGCCTGTTCTCGGACAGCGGCAACGACTTCGTCTGGTTCGACAACTACAAGCGCGTCTTCACGGACGACGTCATGGTGACCGCGATCAAGAACAACGCGATCTGGGTCGCGGTCGTCCCGGCGGCCGTAACGGCGCTCGGTCTCGTCTTCGCCGTCCTGCTCGAGAAGGTCCGCTGGTCGGTTGCCTTCAAGTTCGCCTTGTTCGCGCCGCTCGCGATCTCGCTCTTCGCGGCCGGTGTCATCTGGCGCTCGACCATGTACGAGAAGGACCCGTCGGTCGGGGCGATCAATCACGTCGTCGGCGTCGTGAAGGAGGCGTACAGCCCGCCGGGTGTCCTCGCGGAGGCGAAACCGTCGACGAAGGCGCTCACCGGGTCGCCGACGGAGGGTCTGACGCTCGAAAAATCGGTGGCGCCGGGCGACACGGCGCTGCTCGGGCTGACGGCGATCCCGCCGCAAGAAGTCCCAAGCGGCGCGAAGCAGGCGGCCGAGCCGGAGGCGGCCTCCGGTGCGATCTCGGGCGTCGTCTGGCGTGACTTCAAGCCGGGCGGCGGGAAGCCGGGCGTCGTCGAGCAGGGCGAACAGGGACTTCCGGGGGTTACGGTCGAGCTTCACGACGCCAGCGGCAAGACGGTCCAGAGCGCGGAGACGGAAGCCGACGGCTCCTTCGCCTTCCGGGGACTCGGCGGCGGGCGCTACAAGGCGGCCATCGGAGCGAAGACGTTCGCCGAGCCGTTCGCCGGCGTCAGCTGGTTGGGCCCGAAGCTCATCACCCCGGCGATCATCATCGCCTACCTCTGGACGGCGGCCGGCTTCGCGATGGTCGTGATCGGCGCGGGGCTGGCCGCGATCCCGCGCGACGTGCTCGAGGCCGCGCGCACGGACGGCGCGAGCGAGTTCCAGGTCTTCCGCCGGGTCACCGCGCCGCTTCTCGCACCCGTGCTCGGCGTCGTCTTCGTAACGCAGATCATCGGCGTCCTCAAGGTGTTCGACATCGTGCTCGCGATCGCCCCGTCATCGAGCCGAAACGACGCGACGGTGCTCGCGTTCGAGATGTGGCGGAAGTCGTTCAGCGGTCAGAACCAGTTCGGCGTCGGAGCCGCGCTCGCCGTCTTCCTGTTCGTCCTCGTGATCCCGATTCTCATCCTCAACATCCGCCGCTTCCGGCGGGAGGCGATGTAGATGGCGACCGCCGCCGCCCCGGCGCATGAAGCCGCCGTCGTCAAGCGCGAGAGCGCCGCGACGAAGATCGTCCGCCAGGTGTCGCGCGCGCCCGTCCACATCGCGCTCCTGATCGTCGGCCTGCTGTGGCTCGTCCCGACGTTCGGCCTCTTCATCGTCTCGATCTTCGACCCGGCGAAGTCGGCGACCGAAGGCTGGTGGAACATCTTCTCGGATCCGAGCTCGGCCACCCTCGAGAACTACAGGCACCTCTTCTCGAACGACCAGATCGTCGGCGCGATAAAGGTGACCGCGCTCGTCACTGTCGGCGCGACGATCCTGCCCGTGATCATCGCCGCGCTCGCCGGCTACGCGTTCGCGTGGATCGAGTTTCCCGGCCGGGATTGGTTCTTCGTCGGCGTGATCGCGCTGCTCGCTCTCCCGATCCAGATGGCGCTGATCCCGATCTTCCGCCTCTACACGACGGTCAACATCTACGACACGATCATCGGCCTCATCCTCTTCCATACCGCTTTCGCGCTGCCGTTTGCGATTTTCCTCCTGCGCAACTTCTTCATCGGCATACCGAAAGACCTGATGGAGGCGGCGCGTATCGACGGCGCCTCCGAGATGCGGATCTTCTTCCGTCTGATCCTGCCGCTTGGGCTTCCGGCCGTCGCGTCGCTCGGGATCTTCCAGGTCCTCTTCGTCTGGAACGACCTGCTCGTTGGCCTGACGCTCGCCCAGGACAACCAGCCGCTCGCGCCCGTGATCGCGGCTCAGCTTCGCCAGTTCAGCTCGAACCTCGACCTGATCGCGCCGGCGGCCTTCTTCTCGCTGATCGTGCCGCTCACGATCTTCCTCGCGTTCCAGCGCTACTTCGTCCAGGGGCTCCTCGCCGGCTCGGTCAAATAGAGCCGGCGACCGATCGGTGAGCCGCTCGCCAAGGGGCGGGCCGATCCCCGCCCTCGCGGCGCGAAGCGTCGAGGTGATCCTCGAGAACCAGTCCGAGACGGGCGCGTACGTCGCCTCGCCGAGCCTCCCGGCCTACCGGTTCAGCTGGTTCCGCGACGGGGCCTTCATCGCCGACGCGATGAGCCGCGCCGGCGAGGGCGGAAGCGCCGAGGCCTTCTTCGGCTGGTGCTCGGCGGTCGTCTCGGCCCGGAGGGGCCGGATCGAAGAACTCGTCCGCCGCCACCGAGCGGGCGAAGCGGTCGACCCAAGCGAGCACCTGCACTGCCGCTACACGGTCGACGGGCACGAGTTCGAGGGCGAGTGGGCGAACTACCAGCTCGACGGCTACGGTCTTTGGCTCTGGGCGCTCGGCGCACATGCGGAGCGGAGCGGCGCGAGCCTCGCTCCGTACGCGGAGGCGGCGGCCGCGAGCATCCGCTACGTCGGCGCGTTCTGGGGGGAGCCGTGCTACGACTGGTGGGAGGAAAGGTGGGGCCGCCACACGACGACGCTTGCGTCGATCTACGCCGGGCTCGCGGCGGCCACCACGTGGGAGAGACTTCCTGTCGCGGTGCGTGACGAGGCCGCGAGCGCGGCGCGCGCTCTCACCGACGCAGTGGGCTCCGACGCCCTCCACTCCGATCGGCTGGGCGCCGAGGTCGGGGACTCACGGCTCGACGCGAGCATCCTCGCCTGCGCGACCCCGCTTCGTCTCGTCTCGCCCGACGACCCGCGCCTGGCCGCGACCGTTCGCGACCTCGAGGCCGAGATCGCCCACCTCGGCGTTCACCGCTATCCCGGCGACACGTACTACGGCGGCGGCGAGTGGCTCCTCCTCGCGGCGCTCCTCGGCTGGTGGTACGCGGAGGTCGGGCGGGAGGACGACGCCTGGGCACAGCTCGAGTGGGTCGCAGCGCAGGCGTCGGCGTCGGGCGACCTCCCTGAGCAGGTCGCGACGCACGTCTTCGACGAGGGCGCGCTCGCGCGCTGGGAGCGCCGCTTGGGCCCGTCTCCCTCGCCCCTCCTCTGGTCGCACGCGATGTTCCTGATCCTCGCGCTCGAGCTCGGCCTCGACCCTCCGACCGCGGCGTGAACGGGCCGCCGAGTGCTCGATCATGGGCGGTTGTCGGGGGGCGGGCGTCGAGTGAACGTAGTGGCGGACCGGCTCGGAGCGGCATCTCTCCGCTGAATTTCGCCTTGCCGGTGACGAAGAAATCAGATCACGGGGAATGCTTCGAGGGTCCGCCGAGCACCCGTACGCGATCGTCGGACATTATGAATCCGCCGTCGTGGCCGCAGCGACCGCCTGGTTGGAAACGCCGCCGGCGTAGCTGCGTTCATCAACCTGACGATTTTGGCCCGAGACACCGAATAACATCGTGTTTAGCGGACGTTTCCGCTACGCTCCCGTTTCATCCGGAAGGACCGCTCATCGATTCGTCCCGACGCTCGCGCAGGAGGAAAGCATGGCACGAAAAACGGTTCTCGTTTCCGACATGTCCGGCAAAGAGATTCCGGACGGCAAAGGTGCGACGATCAGGATTACGTTTCGCGACGCGCGCAAGGGCGTCCGGGAGCTCGATGTGACGGACGAGGAGGCGGAGCGGCTCGGCGGTCGCTCGGTCGCACGCCGCGGTCGTCGCCCAAAGGCCGCGGCAACATCGTAAGAAAACCGCGCTAATTGGGCCTTTTACCGGCACTCGGCGCCCGGGGAGGCGACCGAGGCTGGGTCTAGAATCGACGCGTGGGGCTCTCCCTCGTCGTCGGTCCGGCGAACGCCGGGAAGGTTGCGCTGCTCCTCGACCGGTACGTCGAGGCGATCGACCGCGACCCGGTGCTCGTCGTCCCGAACGGGCCGGACGTCGAGCCGATTCAGCGCGACCTCCTCCAGCGCTCACCGGCGCTCCTCGGCGGTTCGATCGGGACGTTCGACGACCTCTTCGAGCAGATCCTCCGCGGCCGCTCGGACAAAAGAAGGCGGATCGGAGAATCGCAGCGCCGGCTCCTCCTGACGCACGTCGCCGGGAGCGCCGCCCTGAACGGGCTCGCGTCGTCGTCACGCTTTCCAGGGTTCACGGACGCGCTCGGCGACGCCATCGTCGACGTCCAGTCCGCCCTGCTCGAGCCCGACGATCTCGCCGGACCGCTCGCGGGCCTCCTCGCCCGCTACCGGACGGAGCTCGACCGCCTCGGCCTCTCGGACCGCGAGGCCGAGCGGGCGCGCGCCGCGGAGCTCGTCGCGACAGACCTCGGCGCGTGGGACGGCAGGCCGGTTTTCGCGTACGGGTTCGAGGACCTCACCGGAGTCCAGTGGCGGCTCGTGCACGCGCTCGCCGGGCGGGCCGAGGTCACCGTCTCCCTTCCATACGCGCCCGGCCGCCTCGCTTTCGCGTCGCTCGCTCGTACCGTCGACGATCTTGCGGCGCTGGCCGACGGCCGCGTTCGCGAGCTTCTCGCGCGCGACTGGTATGACGCCCCGGCGCTCGCGCACCTCGAGCGCGCGCTCTTCGCCGATGCGCCCGTCCGCGAGCCGCCCCCGATCGCGGGAGCGATGCGGTTCCTCGAGGCGGCCGGCCCGAGAGCCGCGCTCGAGCTCGTGGCGGAGGACGTACTCGAACTCCTGCGGACGGGCACGCCGGCGGACGAGATCGCCCTCGTCGCCCCGAACGTCGAGCGGTTCCGCGGCCCGCTCGAGACGGCGTTCGGCGCGTTCGGGATTCCGTACGCGGTCGAGGGGCACGTCCCGCTCGGACGGACGCCGTTCGGGCGCGCGCTCATCGCCCTCCTTCGCTTCGCCCGCCTCGGCGGGACTCGGCGCGATCTCTTCCTCTTCCTGCGAACGCGCTTCTCGGGCCTCCCCCGGGGTCGCGTCGACTTCGTCGAGGGACGCTTGCGCGGACGCGCCGTGGCCGACCCGGCGCGCGTCGAGGAGGAGGCCGTGCGCCTCCTCGGCCATCCCATCCCCGCCATCGTGGACGTGCGTTCGGCGGGAAGCACGGCTGATGCGATTCGGGTGGCAGCGAATCGGATGCTTCGCGCCGCGTACGGTCTCGCGTCGCCGCCGGTCGGCGAGGCTGCGGCGCTCGACCTGCGCGCCCACGAGGCGGCCCGGAAGCTCGCGGACGAGCTGGACGGCTGGGCGGCGCTCGCGGAAGAGGCGCCCGACGAACACGCCCTCGCCGTGCTCGAGCGCGAGCGCGTCCGGCTCTCGCGCGCGCGCGAGCCCGGTCGCGTCGCCGTCCTCGACGTCGCGCGAGCGCGAACGCGGCGGTTCGCTGCGCTCTTCTTCCTCGGACTGGAGGAAGGCTCGTTCCCGCGCCGGGCGGTCGAGACGCCCTTCCTTCCCGACGAGGAGCGGAGTCGCCTCGAAGACGCGGCACCGGGGCGCCGGCTCGCCCGTCCCGACGCGCTCGCGCGCGACCGTTACCTCTTCTACACCGCGTGCACTCGCCCTTGGAGGCGCCTCACGCTCGTTCGCGAGGCCGCGACCGACGACGGACGCCCGCGGGAGTCGAGCCCGTTCTACGACGAGGTGCGCTCGTGCTTCCGGCCGGACGACGTCGCGCGCTGGACGCGGAAGCGGACGCTCGCCGCTCTCACCTGGGAGCTGGACCGTGCGCCGAGCGAGCGGGAGCGCCTGCGTGCGACCGCCTCGCTCGCTGCGAGCGACGCCGACGAAGCCCACGCTCTCGCGCGCGCGAACGGGTGGGAGCGGCGGCTCGGCCGCGCGGTGGCGGCGTTCTCCCGCCCGACGCGGCTCGCGAACCCGGTCGTCCTCCAGGAGCTCGCCGGGAGCAACCGCTTCTCCGTCACCGAGCTCGAGACGTTCGGGACGTGCTCCTCGATGTGGCTTTTCGACCGCGTCGTCGACCCGAAGGCAATCGACGCCGAGCTCGACCGGCGCCTGCGGGGCGCCGTCGCGCACCAAGCGCTCTACCGCTTCTACACCGGGTTGCCCAAGCAGCTCGGCCTCGACCAGGTAGACGCCGAGCACGTCGAGGAGGCGCTTCGGTTCCTCCGCCGATGTCTCGCCGAGGCAATCGAGGGCCAAGTGCGGCTCGACCTCTCCGAGCTCGACCGCCTCGAGCTCGAGGGGACGCTCGGACGCGAGCTCGAGCACTTCGTGCGACAGGAGGTCGCGCTGGGCTTCCCGCTCGTCCCCCGTCGCTTCGAGGTGGTGTTCGGCACGCCCGGCGCCGCGGTCGAGTTGCAGCGCGGGCTCGACCTGGGCGGGTTCACCGTCTCCGGGAAGATCGACCGGATCGACGTCGACCCGCTGAGCGCGCGCGGGATCGTCCAGGACTACAAGTCCGGGAGCGGGGCGCACTCGGCCGCCCAGATCGAGTCGGAGGGACGCCTCCAGATCCCCCTCTACCTCCTGGCGCTTCGCGACCTCGTCGGGATCGAGCCGCTCGGCGGTCTCTACCGCGCGCTCGCCGGCTCGCGCGAGGCGCGCGGGCTCGTCCGTGCGGACGCCGCCGACGCCGTTCCCGGTCTCAAGCGAGGTGACTACGTCGAGGAGGGGGAGTTCCGCGCGTCCGTCGAGCGCGCGAGCGAGCGGGCGCGGGCCGCCGTCGCTCGGATCCGCTCGGGCGATGTCCGCCACGACCCCCGCGGCGCGTCGTGCCCCTCTTGGTGCGACCGCTGGCCGCTCTGTCGGGTCCCACGAGCGTGACGATCGAGGCGCCCAACCGCGAGCAGCAGGCCGCGATCGACGAGTCGGGCGTCGTCTTCGTCTCGGCGGGTGCGGGGACGGGGAAGACGACCGTCCTCGTCGAGCGCTTCGTCCGCGCCGTGTGCGAGCGCGGGCTCCCGCTCGAATCCGTCCTCGTGATCACGTACACCGAGCGGGCCGCGGGCGAGCTTCGGTCGCGGATTCGCGAGCGGCTGGCGGCACAGGGCCGACCCGACCTCGCGCGCGACATCGACCGCGCCTGGATCTCGACGATCCACGGCTTCTGCTCGCGCCTGCTCCGGAGTCATCCGTTCGAGGCCGGGCTCGACCCGAGCTTCCGCGTGCTCGACGAGAGCCAGGCGCGTGTGCTCCGCTCCGAGGCGTTCACTGAGGCACTGACCCGGTTCTGCGCGCGCCGCGCGCCGGAGCGGCTCAACCTGCTCGCGACCTACGGCTCGACTCGGCTCGCCGCCATGCTCGCTGGTGTCTACGAGCGCCTCCGCTCGGCGGGCCGCCCGCTCGTGCTCGGCGCCGGGGAGCGGGGTCGCGTCGCCGACGCCCTCGCCTCCCTCCGCGAATGCGCCGAGGCGACGCTCGCGCAGGCGGCCGACGACGCCGAGGCGAGCGCCGCGGCCGAGCGCGCCCTCGAGCTCGTCGCGGAAACGGACGGCGAGCCGCTTCTCGCGGAGACCCTCCTCGACCTCTCGGAGCTCAGCGTCGCGCGCCGTTCCGACCGCTTGGCCTCCTACGACGAGGCCCTCGCGGCGGTCGAGTCGGCCGCGCTCGACGAGGTCGCGGCCCGCGACCGCGACCTCTTGCAGGACCTTCTCGGCGAGCTCGACGCCGCCTACCGTGAGGCGAAGGCGCGTGAGTCGGCGGTCGACTTCGAGGACCTGCAGCTCGTTGCACGCGACCTCCTTCG
Organism: Actinomycetota bacterium; assembly: GCA_030861005.1. Lineage (GTDB taxonomy): Bacteria > Actinomycetota > Thermoleophilia > Gaiellales > Gaiellaceae > JALZFU01. Next base: position 533 of record JALZGN010000184.1, on the reverse strand, counting down.
TACGAACAGCGCGGTTCGCGAGCGCACGCGGTGGCGGTTTAGGTCGGTCATGGTCGACGAGTTCCAGGACACGAACCGTCTCCAGTGCGAGCTCGTCGACCTGATCGGCGCGGACGAGCTGTTCATCGTCGGCGACGAGTTCCAGTCGATCTATCGCTTCCGGCACGCCGACGTCGACGTGTTCCGCGAGCGGCGCAGCGCAAGCGCGGGCGTTCTCGCGCTCACGCGCAACTACCGTTCGCGCCCGGAGGTGCTCTCGGTCGTCAACGACCTGTTCGGCTCCGAGTTCGGGGAGGATTTTCTCCCGCTCCAGGCAGCGGGTCGCTTTCCCGATCCGCTCTTCGGTCCTGCCGTCGAGCTCCTTGTCACGGACAAGGCGAGCTACCGGGAAAGCCACGTCCACTGGCGCGTGGCCGAGGCGCGAAACGTGGCCAGAAGGGTGCGGGAGCTCGTCGAGAGCGGCGAGTGCGTCCCTGGTGACGTCGTGCTCCTCTTCCAAGCGGGAACCGACGCCGAGCGTTTCGAGCACGCCC